>NZ_LZMO01000012.1:0-4419 GCF_001665715.1 Gordonia sp. 852002-10350_SCH5691597 | reverse complement strand
CCGGACCGGGACCCCGCTTCACCCGGCGAGACAACCCGACACAGCCTGCGACGCACGGCATTCGTATGTGCGTCGGTCGCAGTCACGGCAGGGGCAACCCCGGCACCGTGACGCATGGCGAGCCCGATCGGGGCAACCAGCGTCTGTGTCAGGGATTCGAGATGAGTGTGCGTGGCCGCAACGGGTCGGGCGTGCAGACAGCACGCGTCGGGAGGTGATTCGGTGAACGCGCCACACGACGGCGAACGTCGTTCCGGAGAATTCGGCCACGTGCCCGTCATGGCACGGCGGATCACCGAACTTCTCGCGCCGGCATTGACGGCTACCGGTGACGACCTCTCGGATGCCGAGCGTCCGGTGTTCGTCGATGCGACATTGGGAGCGGGCGGCCACAGCGAACTGATCCTCACCGAATTCGACGACGCACGCGTCATCGGCATCGACCGTGACGAGTCAGCGTTGAACATCGCGCGCGATCGCCTCGCTCGTTTCGGCGACCGGATCTCGTTTCACCAGTCTCGATTCGACGGCATCGACGACGTTCTCGCGGCCGCAGGCGTCGACCACATCGACGGTGCGCTCTTCGATCTCGGTGTGTCGTCGATGCAACTCGACCGCGCCGATCGCGGATTCGCCTACGCCGTCGACGCCCCGCTGGACATGCGGATGAATCCGGACGACGACCTGACCGCGGCGGACGTGCTCAACACGTATTCGCACGGCGACCTCGCGCGCGTGCTGTCGGAGTACGGCGAAGAACGCTTCGCGGGCAAGATTGCATCCGCCGTTCTGCGGGCCCGTGAGACCGAACCCTTCACCACGAGTGGGCGGCTCGTCGAATTGCTTTATGCCGCAATCCCTGCGGCCACACGTCGGACGGGTGGGCATCCCGCGAAACGCACGTTCCAGGCATTGCGGATCGAGGTGAACCACGAACTCGACGCCCTGCGCCTGGCGTTGCCTGCGGCACTCGATGCGCTATCGGTGGGTGGACGTGTGGTGGTGATGAGCTACCAGTCGCTCGAAGACCGAATCGTCAAGCGTGAGTTCGCGTCTCGCACCACCTCGACGTCGCCTCCCGGCCTTCCGGTCGAACTGCCCGGAACCGCACCGCAATTCAAGCTCATCACCCGAGGTGCCGAGCAGGCTGGCGAGGCCGAGCTCGCCGAGAATCCGAGGTCGGCCCCGGTCAGGGTCCGCGCCATCGAACGTGTTGAGAGGAATCGGTCATGACAGTGCTCGACGACCGCACCGTCGCCGACAGTGCAGGTGCTGGTACCGCAACGCCAACCCGTCGTCCACGCCGGGAGAATCTCGAATCGGAGCGAGCCAACCGCTCGCGGGCGGCGCAGCGCGCGCTCGACCGGCGTCGCAATCGCGTTGTGGCGCAGGGTTCTACGTCGACGCGCGGTGGCCTCGATTCGGGCGTACGACAGGGCTCGTTGTTCAGTCGTGCACGGTCGGTTCCGTTCGTGGTGCCCGTCCTCGCTCTGCTTGTCGTCGGTTTGGGGTTGAGCCTGTGGTTGTCGACGAAGGCTGCTCAGGATTCTTACCGACTCGGAATCGAGCGCAAGGCCAATCAGTCGCTCGTCGACCGCCGTGACAGTCTCAAGCGCAGCTACGAGTCGGGCGACTCTGCGCCCGAATTGTCCGACAAGGCAGCGAAATTGGGAATGATCCCGGTTCAGAATCCAGCCCGGATGGTGGTCGGCGCCAACGGCAAGCCCAAGGTGCTCGGCGATCCCGAACCCGCGTCCGGCAAGCCGATGGGGACGATCAACCCCGACGACAAGCCCGATCCCACCAGCAAGATCGACAAGAGCAAGGTCAGCGATTCGATGGGTCTCGGGGGCGCAGGCGCTTCGGACTCGAATGCCACTTCGTCTGCTGATACGAACTCCTCCGGCTCAACCAATTCGCCAGCGCCGAACCAGAATACGACTCCCGGGCAGAACACTGCGCCGACCCAGAACCAGAGTGCCAACGCTCCCGCACGCGCCGATGCTCCGGCGCCGGGAGCCGCTGCCGCGCCCAATCCGAATGTCGCGCCCACGGCTCAGACGAATGGCAACCCGCCGAGCGCAAATTCGGCGGGAGCCCGCTAGGGCGGTGGACAATTGACAACCATGACACGCGCCAGTTTTCAGCGGATCGGTGAGCGTTTCGACCCGCCCGCTGCGCAGTCCCGGTCAGGACGACGTCCCACTTCCGCGGGCGGATCGGGGAGTGGAGGATCGGGTACCGGGGGCCGCGGTGGAGGTCCGGGACGAGGTCCCCTCACCTTCGAATTCCGTAGTCACGCTGTGGGAGTCGTCATCCTCCTCGTGGTGTTGGCGGTGGCGATCCGGATGATCGTCGTGCACACCATCGAGGCGTCGTCGATCTCGGCAGAAGCGGCCCAGCAACGTGAGTACACCCAGGTGCTGACGGCCAAGCGCGGAGCGATCCTCGACCGCAACGGACGTCCCCTCGCCTATACCGACGAGGCGCGGTCACTCACGTTCCTGCCCAAGGCAGTTCGCAAGTCGATCGAGGCCGAGCACAAAAAGAATCCGGAGTACCCCGACGTCGACAAGCGGCTCAAGGAGATCGCCGACGGCGTGTCGTCGGCGCTCGGTGGGTCGATCAGTTCCGACGATCTGCACAAGAAGCTGACAAGCGATGACGGCTTCGTCTACCTTGCGCGGTCGGTCAGCCCCGAGGTCGCGGCACGGATCGTCGCCGACTATCCCGAGGTGGGTGCCGACCCGCAGGCGATCCGTCTCTATCCGGGTGGCTCGCTGGGAGCGAACGTCGTCGGCGACGTCAATTACGACGGGAACGGGCTGATCGGTCTCGAAGCGTCGATGGATTCGGTACTCGCCGGGACCGACGGCTCGAAGACCTATGACCGCGGCTCCGACGGCGCGGTGATCCCGGGAAGTACACGCAACGTGCACCCCGCGATCAACGGTGCAACGGTGAAACTGACGCTCGATTCGGACATCCAGTGGTTCGTGCAGAGCGAGGTCAACAAGGCCAAGCAGGCGTCGGGAGCGAAGTCGGCGTCGGCCGTCGTACTCGACGCCAAGACCGGCGAAGTACTCGCGATGGCCAACGACGGCACCTTCAACGCGTCCAAGCCGCTGTCGGAACAAACGAAGGCCGACCTCGGCAACCCGGCTGTCACCTCGCCGTTCGAGCCGGGTTCGGTGAACAAGATCGTCACCGCCTCGGCCGCCGTCGAATACGGGCTGACAACGCCGGGCGAGGTGTTGCAGGTGCCCGGCAGTATCAACATGGCCGGTGTCACCGTGAACGACGCGTGGTCGCACGGCGTCGAGCCGTACACCACGGCGGGAATCTTCAGTAAGTCATCCAACGTCGGAACCCTGATGCTGGCCAAGCGTGTCGGTGAACAACGATTCGCCGACATGGTCAAGCGTTTCGGGCTCGGGCAGCGGACCGGCGTCGGACTTCCGGCGGAGAGCGGTGGAGCGGTTCCCGCACTGAGTCAGTGGTCGGGTGGTTCGTTTGCCAATCTGCCCATCGGGCAGGGTCTTTCGATGTCGCTCCTGCAGATGACGGCGATGTATCAGGCGATCGCCAACGACGGGCTCCGCGTGCCACCGCGCATTCTCGAGTCCGAGCAGCACGACGGCGGGAACGTCGAAGATGCCGATCGGCCCGCCGGTATCCGAGTGGTCAGTCCGCAGACCGCGCACACGGTCCGCGATATGTTCCGCGGGGTCTTCCAGGAGGACCCGATGGGCGTGCAGTCGGGAACGGGCTACAAGGGTGCGGTTTCGGGCTATCAGATGTCGGGCAAGACGGGTACGGCCCAGCAGGTCGACCCGGCCTGCGGGTGCTACTCGAACTCGAGCTACAACATCACGTTCGCGGGCATTGCGCCCGCCGACAACCCACGCTTCGTGGTGGGCATCATGCTCGACAACCCCAAGCGGAGCTCCGACGGCAGCGGGGGACAGTCGGCGGCGCCGCTGTACGGAACGATCGCCTCGTGGATTTTGCAGCGTCAGCAAGTGCCGCTGTCTCCCACACCCACACCGTGGATCAAGCTCGAGGCGCGCTGATTTGCCGATGGGCGCGCCCTCACGAATTGCCCTGACGGTATCGTGAGTGCGTTCCGGAGAGTGGAGCATCCGCACACACCCGGGTTCGAGCCGCACCGGCGCGAACACGCGACACCGATACCACTGCTGAGGGAGGCGATCGCATCATGGCGTCGAATCGCCGGTCCGCAGGACTGAACAGACCAACTCACGTCGAGCCCACGGCCGTCTCCGTGCTCTCGACCGCCACCGGCGCACGCCTCGATCTGATCGGGACGGTGCCTGCCGACGCCGCCGTGTCCGGGGTGTCGTTGCGTGCGCAGGACATCGTCGCGGGCGACCTGTTCGCGGCGCTGCCGGGTGGCCG
>NZ_LZMO01000011.1:0-12420 GCF_001665715.1 Gordonia sp. 852002-10350_SCH5691597 | reverse complement strand
CTCACCCGTCTTTGGCGGTAGAGGGAAGAAATATGACGTGCGCTGCTGGTACTCGGGGTAGCCGTCACGCTTGCTCATCGATTGCTCGAGGAGCCGCGCGCCGGTTGCGTACACCAGGAAGTAGGTCATCACGACGGGTGAGGGGGCGGGTAGTCAGGGCCACGCGCCATGACCGCCCTGCTCGCAACCCCAACACCTCCAGCCCGACCGACTACTTCGACCTGGTCGTCGTATCCTGCGAGGCCGAAGACAGAGGTGTGGTTGAGGGTCGGCACGTCGCCAATTAGGGTGAACTGCGATGAACGCAGAGGCCTGTCGGTGACCGCTGACCACGATGCCGGCGACCGGCTGCCCGCACTCCTGGAGAAGATCGCTTCGGGAGACGAGCTCGCATTCGCCGAGTTTTACGACCTCACCAGCCATCGCGTCTACGGCATGGTGCTGCGCGTTCTGCGCGATCCCGGCTACAGCGAGGAGACCACGCAGGAGGTCTACCTGCAGGTCTGGCGATCTGCGTCGACGTTCCGCGCCGACCTCGGCTCGGCGTTGAGCTGGCTCATCACCCTGGCACACCGTCGCGCCGTCGACCGCGTGCGATCGGAGACCGCGAGCAGCCGCCGCGAGGAGAACTACGGAGCGCAGGACTACACCTCGACGTTCGACGAGGTCAGCGAAGCCGTCGACAAACGGGAGACCAGTTCGCAGGTCCGCGGCTGCCTAGAAACGCTGACCGACGTGCAGCGCGAATCGATCGGCCTCGCCTACTACGAGGGGCTCACCTATCGCGAGGTCGCCGAGCGACTGTCGGTGGCGCTCCCCACCATCAAGAGCCGTATCCGCGACGGAATGGCTCGCCTCCGCTCATGCCTCGGAGATCGTGATGTCTGACGAAAAGCCAACCGCCCCAGCATCTTCCGACGACAACCTCGTCAGCCTCGCCCCGATGCTCGGTCTCGACGCGCTCGGTGCGGCCGAGCGCGACTCGGTTGCCCGACGCCGCGCGAAGGCGTCGGACACCGACCGCGCCGCCTTCGACCGCGACGTCCGACTCACTCGCGAGGCGATGGCCTCGGTCAGTTCCACCACATCCGCGGCGCCGCCACCCGAACTACGCGACCGCCTGCTACGCCTCATCCGCACCGAGCCCCAGGACGACTCCCCCTCGCCCCGCCCAGCGGGCCTCTCGGCAGTGGACCCCACCCGCCGGCCCGAGGCAGCCGACACACCAACAGACCTTTCCCGCCAAACCGAAGCGCGCACGGACCTTCCCCGCCAAACCGGCGCGCGCGCGGACCTTTCCCGCTGGTCGAGCCGGTCCGGAGCGCCAGCGGAGGACCGTGTCGAGACCACCCCACGCAACCGTCGCATCCTCTACCTCGCGGCCGCGGCCGTCGTGGCTGTCGCGATCGGAGCCGTCGGCTGGGTCGTCGGCGCCAACCTCTCGTCCAACAACGAGCCTCAGCAGACCACCGCGCAGCAGGTGTTCGACGCCAAGGACATCCGCACCTCGTCGGGTTCGGTCGCCACCGGCCGCGCGACCGTCGCGTACTCCGAGAGCGCAGACGCCGGCGTGCTCGTCATGAACGACGTGCCACCACCCAAGTCAGGGACGGTCTACCAGATGTGGCTGGTCGGGCCCGAGGGAGCAACGTCGGCGGGCACCATGACCGACAAGGACGTAGCACCGTCGACCACCGCGGTGATCCCGCACATCGGAAACGCGAAGGCGCTGGCGTTCACCGTCGAGCCGCCCGGCGGTTCGACGACTCCGACCAGCAGCTTTGTCGCCGAACTGCCGCTGAGCTAGATGTCCACGCCGCAGTTGCGTGGGATCCACGGGGGCATTTTTGTACCCGCGCATCCCACGCAACTTGTCAGATCAGATGCTTCGGGTGCACACGCTTGGGCATCAACTGCAGCAGCGCCAACTGACCGGCCATCTGCCAACGATTCTCGACGGCCTCGGAGTACAGGTCGTCGAGCGCAGCCTTTCCCAGCTTGTGCGGCCCGACGATCCGATAGCACGACTGGTTGAAACTGCCGAACCACAACTGGATGAACAGCTTGGGGTTCACCATCATTCGCCACGCCGGCACCAGGCAACCGATCTCGCGGGCGAGCGCGTCCAGGTACAGCACCTGCGACGGGATCGCCTCGGTGTGGCCGGGAGTCAGAGCAGTCCAGTGCTCTTCCCACTCCTTTTCGCGGCCGATGCGTTCGTCGATGTTCGACGGCATGGCCAGCTTTCCACTGCACAACCGAGCGAAGTACCGCGCCTGCATCTCCGCACAGATCGGGATGCCGCCCGAGAACGGCCGGACGAATCCGACGAACGCCGCGGTGCCGTCGTGTTCGGGGTGCAGAAAGTGCTTGTATAGGTTGCGCACGTTGCCGTCCTTTACCTGCAGATCGCCGATCGACAGCTTCTCGGTGGAGAAGCCGGTGCACAGCACGATCGCGTCGAACTCCGCCGAGCTCTTGTCACGAAAGCGCACCGTCGAACCGTCGGAACTTGCAATTCCACTGTCGTTCAACGCCACTCGGCCGTCGACGATACTCGGGATGAAGCTCACGTTCTTACAGAAGATCGCGCGCTGCGCCCAACTGCCGTCGGGATGCGACCGTCGATTCCAGGTGCGGATCATGTCCCAGTTGGCCGCGTTGTCGAGCGTGTCCACGTCGATCTTCGGCGGTTCCATCGGCTGTCCGAGGGGATTGACGTCGGGCTCGACGGTGCGCCGACCTCCCGGCGCCGTGCCTGCGTACGCGCGCACAACACCTGCCGCAGTGGTGAACACACCCAGCACCACCGACATCGCCAGGAACAGCGCCTTGATCACCGAGCTACGGCCCCATGCGGTGTCGAGCACGAACGGATACTCTGCCGACCTCCGGCACATCTCGTGGGCGTGCGCACGCACGGTTCCGTTGTCAGTCGTCCTCGTACGGTTGAACACACGCGGCAACAGGTAGGTGTAGGAGCGGATCGCAAGAGTGCATTCCGTTGCCACGTCACCGATTTCGCGCACGAGGTCTGCACCGGATTCGGCCATGCCGACAATCAGAACCCGCTTACCCTCGAACCGGTCGCTGTTGCGGTACTCCGACGAGTGCACGATCTCCCCGGTGAAACCCTCGAGCCCCGCGATCGCGCGGTTGGGCGTCTTGAACGGTCCGGAGCAGACAGCCACCGCGTCGAAGATCTCCGACGACGTCGCGCCCTCGCGTGAGACAGTCACCGTCCAACCCCGGTCGTCGCGCCGGATGTCGGTGACCTCTGCACCGCACGTGATGCTCTCGGCGAGGTCGAATCGGGCCGCGTACTCACGCAGATACTCCAAATACTGCGCGCGCGTGTAGAACACGCGGCCGTCCGCAAAGGGGTGATCCGAGTAGGCCATGAGTTTCATCGAGATCGTGAGCATGAGGTTGTCGTAGGCCTTCATCTGCTCGCCATCGCCCTCGTGGCGCAGCCACAGGCCGCCGAGGTCCGTGTTCTTGTCGAAGCAGACAACATCGTGCCCCTCGTCGCGCAATTGCTTGATCGTCGTCAGACCACACGGGCCCGCACCAACCACACACACCTTCACGGCAATTCCTTCGAGTCCCGGGCGCCGAGATCGGCAGCCGACCGCCAATAGATTAGGTAAGGCTAACATCACCTCGCTGCGCCCAAGGTCTCCATACGGGCAGGTCAAACGGCACACCGGTCAATTCGGGCCAAACCGACACGGGTTGCAAGCCGCCCTGAATCGTCGCCAAGTCACCACTCGCCGCCCGATTGACAGACGCGACCAGAGCCTTCACACTTGTTGCATCAGTTGCTGTCGGTTGCGCCATACGCAACTATCAGCACAAGGGTCACCGCCGACTCTCACAGACTCCCAGGCCTCACTCCCCGGCCACCGCGATCCCATACGCCACCAAGAGAGACTTCGATGGCCGATGCCCACTGACCCGCCCCAGCAGAATGCGCCGCCGACAGCACACCGAGCCGACCCGGCCATGTGCACTGTCATCGGCACACGCGTCGTCGGCCAGAGTCTCCCGGGCCAGCTCTACGTCGACCAGAAGTGGTTCGACGTCGACCTCGACGAGATCTTCGCCAAGCAGTGGATCTTCGTCGCCGCCGAAGCCGAGATCGCCGAGCCCGGCGACTACGTCACCGTCGAGTTCGGTGCGCGATCGGTCATCGTCACGCGTGACAACCTCGGCAACGTCCGCGCCCATCACAACGTCTGTCGCCACCGCGGAGCCCGCCTGATCACGCAGGCAAACGGCTCGACCGGCACCATCGTCTGCTCGTACCACTCGTGGACCTACGCCACCGACGGTCGCCTCATGTACGCCGAGGCCCAGGCTCCCGACTTCGACAAACGCTGCTTCTCGCTCCGCTCCGTCGCAGTCCGCACCATCGCCGGCCTCGTCTTCATCTGCCTCGCCGACGACCCGCCCACCGACATCGACGACGTCGCGCGCATCGTCGAACCGTATCTCGCGCCGCACAAGCTCGCGGAGGCCAAGGTCGCCAAGCAGACCGATCTCGTCGAGAACGGAAACTGGAAGCTCGCTATGGAGAACAACCGCGAGTGCTATCACTGCGGCGGCCATCCGGAACTCCTGAACGTCTTCTTCCCGACCTGGGGCTACAGCGACTCCGACGCCATCCCCGACCGGCTCACCGCTGTCGTGGAACGCTACCGACGTGCTACCGCGGAACTCGCCGACACGTGGACCCGCTTCGGCCTCCCCTATCGACGCATCGCCCAACTCGACTCCCGCCCAACGGGATTCCACATCGAGCGGGAGGCAATGGATCTCGCGGGCGAGTCGTTCACACTCGACGGAACCACCGCGTGCACGCGCCCGCTCTCCGACGACCTACCCGACCGCCGACTGGGCCGACTCTCGATGCACCTGCAACCGAACATGTGGTTGCACGTGACCAGCGATCATGCAGTGTTGTTCTCCGTCATACCGATTCGGCCCGACGAGACACTCGTGCGCACCACCTGGCTGGTCAACGCTGCGGCAGTCGAGGGCGTCGACTACGACCTCGATCGACTCACCGGGGTCTGGGAGATCACCAACCAGCAGGACGCCGACCTCGTCCGGCTCGCGCACCGGGGCATCGCCGATCCCGCCTACGTTCCCGGCCCGTACGGACCGTCGGAGTTCCAGGTCGAGGCGTTCATCAACTGGTACATCACACGGCTGCGCGTCAACCTCGGACTCGTCGCCACACCGGATCAGATCGCCGAGAGCGCGTGATGAGCACCGACCACCTCCTCGTGTGCGTCGACCGCACCGAACTCACCCGCGACATGGCGACGTTCACCTTTCGCGCCGTCGAGCCGTACACGTTCGTGTTCAACCCAGGGCAGTTCCTGTCGGTCGGAATCGAGATCGATGGGCGCGTCGTCGAACGGTGCTACTCGATTTCGTCGTCGCCCACCCGCCCGGACACCCTGTCGATCTCGGTGAAACGCAAAGTAGGCGGTCACGTGTCGAACTGGTTGCACGACAACATGTCTGAAGGCCGCACAATCACTGCATCCGGACCACTCGGCCGGTTCAGCTACATCGACAAGACCGCAACCAAACTCCTGTTGATCTCCGCCGGGAGCGGCATCACCCCGGTGATGTCGATGCTGCGGGCTGCCACCGATTCCGACAGCAGCACAACCCCCGACATCGTCTTCATCCACAGCGCCCGCACGCTCGACGACATCCCGTTCCGCACCGAGCTCGACGACCTCGCCGTCACGCACCCCAAAGTCGCTGTCGCCTTTGCGTGTACGCGCCTCACCGATGACGATTCGGGTGCCGCGTGGTCGGGGCATCGTGGCCGACTCGACGCCGCTGCCCTCGCCCGCATCTGCCCCGATCTCGCCGAGAGGGAGGTCTTCCTCTGTGGCCCAGGCCAGTTCCGTGCGGGTGTCCGTTCGGCTCTTGTCGCCTCCGGAGGTTCGCTGACGCGAATACACGAGGAGAGCTTCGGCTTTCGGCTGCCAACCAGCGACGACGGCGCTCCCTCCGACGGCGTCAGCGTCGACTTCACCCGCCGCGCACGCCGCATCCACGTCGGCGCAGGTACGACGATCCTCGCCGCCGCGGCGGCTGCGGGAGTCACGCTCCCGTCGTCGTGCGGTGTCGGCCTGTGTGGCTCGTGCAAGGTGACCAAGACCTCGGGCGACGTCGTGATGAACCATCAGGGCGGAATTCACCGACGCGAAATCGAGCAGGGCAAGATCCTGCTCTGCTGCTCCGAACCACTCTCGCCCGTCGTGATCGATCTGTGAGGACCCCATGACCAGCCCCCATCCAGACTTCCTCTGGCGCAACCCCGATCCCGCGCCGAACTACGATGTGGTGATCGTCGGCGGCGGCGGTCATGGTCTCGCCACCGCCCACTATCTGGCGCGCAATCATGGGATCACCAATGTCGCTGTACTCGAACGTGGTTGGCTCGCGGGCGGGAACATGGCACGCAACACGACCCTGATTCGCTCCAATTACCTGTGGGACGAGAGCGCCGCGATCTACGAGCATTCCCTCAAGCTCTGGGAGGGACTCGAGGACGAGCTCGGTTATCCGATCCTGTTCAGCCAACGCGGTGTGCTCAACCTTGCACACACCGAGCAGGATGTCCGTGACTCAGTTCGCCGAGTAGAAGCCAACCGGCTCAACGGAATTGACGCCGAATGGCTCGATCCCAAGCAGGTCGCCGAGGTCTGCCCGATCGTGAACACCTCCGCGGACATCCGCTATCCCGTCCTGGGTGCCACATTTCAGCCGCGCGGCGGGATCGCCAAGCACGACTGGGTCGCATGGGGATTCGCGCGCAGCGCAAGCGACGCCGGGGTCGACATCATCCAGAACTGCGAGGTCTTCGGGTTCGAGACCGACGGGGGCAAGATCACCGCGGTCAATACCAGCCGCGGGCGTATCGGAGCAGGCACCGTAGCGCTGTGCGCCGCAGGCCACACGTCGACACTCGCCGATCCGCTCGGCATCGACCTTCCCCTGCAGAGCCACCCGCTGCAGGCACTCGTCTCCGAACTCCTCGAACCCGTGCACCCCACCGTCGTGATGTCCAACGCGGTGCACGTGTACGTATCGCAGGCGCACAAGGGTGAGCTGGTGATGGGAGCGGGCGTCGACTCGTACAACGGATACGGCCAGCGCGGCGCCTTCCACATCATCGAACGCCAGATGGCGGCGGCCGTCGAACTGTTCCCGATCTTCGGCCGGGCCAGGCTGCTACGGACATGGGCGGGCATCGTCGACGTCACTCCCGACGCCTCACCGATCCTCGGCGCCACACCGTACGACAATCTGTTCCTCAACTGTGGCTGGGGCACAGGTGGTTTCAAGGCAACACCGGCAGTCGGCTGGTGCCTCGCGCATACCGTCGCGACCGGTACACCCCATCCGATCAACGCGCCGTTCACCATCGAGCGCTTCACCACCGGCGAGCTCATCGACGAACACGGCGCCGCAGCGGTAGCGCACTGACCCCCCGTTACTGAAACCCCGTTACTGAAACCGCAGCCACTGAGTACCAGGAGATCCGTTGCAACTCATCACCTGCCCGCACTGTGGACCACGCGAAGAAGTCGAGTTCCACTACGGTGCCGCCGCGGGCGTCGCCTACCCCGGCCAGCCAGCCGACCTCGACGACGCCGCGTGGGCGCGCTATCTGTTCTTCCGCCCCAACCCGAAAGGCGCACTGAAAGAACGCTGGTGCCACAGCGCGGGTTGTCGGCAGTGGTTCACCGTCCAGCGCGACACCGTGACCTACGCGATCGTGCCGGCGCCGTCCGAGGAGACCGCCTGATGACCCAGACCTTCCGCACTCCGTCCGGCGGACGAGTCGATCGCAATTCACCCATCGAGTTCGTCTTCGACGGCGCCACCTACACCGGTTACGCCGGCGACTCATTGGCATCGGCATTGCTGGCCAACGGAGTTCGCTCGATCACCAGCAGCGTGATACTCCACCGCCCCCGCGGCGTCACGGGTTCGTGGGCCGAAGATGCCACCGCGCAGATCGGCGTCGACGCTCCGTACAGCGAACCGATGGTCCCCGCGACCACAGTCGAGTTGTGCGCCGGACTCGTCGCGCACGGTGTCCCGGGACTGGGCCGCTTGTCGTTCGACGTCGACACCGCCCGCTACGACTCGCTGCACCACCATCCCGACCTGCTCGTCGTCGGCGCCGGACCCGCAGGCCTCATGGCGGCGCTGATCGCCGGCCGCGCAGGTCTGCAGGTCATGCTCCTCGACGAGCGCGCCGAGCCCGGAGGCGCAACACCGTGGGCGCCCTGGGTAGCCGACGCCGTCGCCGAGTTCGACTCACTGCCCACCACCACCCGACTGATCCGCACCACCGCGTTCGGTGCATACGACGACGGGTTCGTCCTCGCTGTCGAGCGGCGCACCGCCCATCTGGGAACGGAAGCACCACAGCACATCTCACGGCAGCGCATTCATCGCATCCGCGCGCGGCACACCGTCGTCGCCGCAGGCGCGCACGAACGTCCGATCATCTTCGGCAACAACGACCTACCCGGCGTCATGCTTGCCGGTGCCGCCACCGACTACCTCCGCCGGTACGGCGTTCTCGTTGGCACGAGCGCCGTCGTCTTCACCGCCTGCGACGCCGCGTACGACGCCGCTTTCGCGTTGACGCAGGAAGGAGTCGACGTCCGTGCGATCGTCGACGTACGGGCCACCGTGTCGACCGACCTGGCCGAACAGGCTGCGGCACTTGGTATCTCACTGCGTGCCGACGACGCCGTGGTCGAGGCTCTCGGCGCCGATTCGGTAGAGGGCGTGCGCCTGCGAGATGGCACGCCACTCGACTGCGACACGGTACTGGTCTCCGGAGGCTGGAATCCCGCTGCGCACCTGTGGAGTCAGCTACGCGGTCCGCTGACCTTCGACGCCTCAGCCGCAGCCTTTCTGCCCACGGGAATGCTTCCCACCACCGAGATCGCGGGAGCGGCAGCCGGAATGCTCACCACGCCTTCATGTCTGGCGGACGGGCGTCGAGCAGGACTCTCTGCCGTCCGCGCGCTCGGCGTCGTCGCACCCGAGTTCCGAGCGATTCCGCACGTCGGTGAGCGCACCCCGGCCGCGACGGAAGTGTGTTGGCGGGTTGCCGAATCCGATTCCGCTACATCGTTTGTCGATCTCCAGCGCGATGCCACGGTCGCCGACGTCGAGCGTGCCGTCGGCGCCGGGATGACGTCTGTGGAGCATGTCAAGCGCTACACCACGATCGGTACGGCACACGATCAGGGTAAGACGTCGGGCATTGTCGCCTCGGGCATCGTCGCGGAGTTGCTCGGCGTCGACGTCACCGCTACTGGTACCACGACGTTCCGTCCGCCGTACACCCCGGTGTCATTCGCAGCGTTGGCAGGTCGCGACCGAGGCGATCGCTACGATCCGGTTCGACGAACCGCGTTGCACCACTGGCACAGTGAGCGCGGCGCGGTGTTCGAGGATGTCGGCCAGTGGAAGCGTCCGCGCTTCTATCCGCGCGGCGGCGAGGACATGGCGTCGGCCGTGCTCCGCGAATGTGCCGCTGTCCGTTCGGGAGTCGGCATACTCGACGGTTCGACGCTCGGCGTCATCGACGTCGCGGGGCGAGACGCCCCTGCCTTCCTCGACATGCTCTACACCAACATGATGAGCACACTGCGGGTCGGCAAGATTCGCTACGGCGTGATGTGTGGACCCGACGGCATGGTCAAGGACGACGGCACCGTCATGCGCATCGCGGACGACCGCTACACCGTCTACACCACCACCGGAAACGCGGCCGCCATCCTCGACTGGATGGAGGAGTGGCACCAGACCGAATGGCCGGAGCTGCAGGTGTTCACCACCTCGCTGACCGATCACGTCGCGACGTTCCCCGTCGTGGGTCCGCGGTCGCGCGACGTCGTGGGTGCGGTGTTCGACGACCTCGACGTGAGCAACGACGCGTTCGGCTTCATGGACTGGCGCGATACCACTCTCGACGGCGTTCCGATCCGTGTCGGGCGCGTCAGCTTCTCCGGGGAGCTCGCCTTCGAGGTCAACGTCGCCGCGGAATGCGCACTCGATGTGTGGTGTGCACTCCTCGACGCCGGTGAACGCTACGAGATCACGCCGTACGGAACCGAGACCATGCACGTGCTGCGTGCCGAGAAGGGGTATCCGATCATCGGCCAGGACACCGACGGGACGGTCACGCCACACGACCTCGGCATGAGTTGGGTGGTGTCGAAAAAGAAGTCCGACTTCATCGGAAAGCGCTCGTTCTCCCGTGCCTCCGACCGTAATCCGTTGCGCAAGCATTTCATCGGGCTGCTGCCGACCGATGCGTCGACGGTGTTGCCGGAGGGATCGCAGATCGTCGCTCACAGTCCGGACGGCACGCTGCCACCGCCACCCGTTTCGATGCTCGGGCACGTCACCTCCAGCTACCTCAGCGCCGAGCTCGGGCGGCCGTTCGCGCTGGCGCTCGTGAAGGGGGGCCGGGATCTGGTCGGTTCACGACTGTCGGTGCCCGTCGGTGACCGCCTCGTCGAGGTCGAGGTCACCTCACCGGTCTTCGTCGACCAGGAAGGAACACGTCGTGATGGCTGACATCTCGCTCACACCGCGCTCGCCGCTTAGCGGCTGGAAGGAGGTATTCGACGCGCTCGCCCCCGCGGTGCAGCTGGCTGAAACCCCTGTGGCGCAGTCGATCGTCCGCACCTCCGACGCCGATGCCATCGCACGACTCGACCTGCCGGGCGTCTGCGAACTACGACGCCACGACGGTGAGGTCGCGGTCTGGCTCGGCCCCACCGAGTGGCTGCTCTATCGCGAGGGCGTGACAGGCCACGCCTTCTTCGACGACGTCGTGTCCCGTGGAGGCGAGAACACCTACGTCATGGATGCGACGGCGCAGCGCACCCGGCTCACCCTCGGCGGCCCCCACGCCCGCACCATCCTCGCTCACGGTTGCGCGATTGATCTGTCCAACAGCGCATTTCCGACCTCGCGTGCGGTGTCGACGCTGCTGGCCCAGACGGGCGTCGTGATCCACCGTGACGAATATGACGACACGTACACGGTCTTCGTGCGTTCGTCGTTCGCCGACTACCTCGCTGACTGGCTCGTCGACGCCGCGGCCGAGTATGTGGTTCCGACAGCCCCTAACACGACACCCACTCGCACGAACCCCCCGACCTGAAAGACCGCTCATGCCCTCGACTTTCACGCTCACCCTGCGGTGCCCCTCCCGCGGCGGAATCATGCATGCGATCTCGTCGTTCCTGTTCAGCCACGGCTGCGAGGTCATCGACCACCGACAGTTCGACGATCCGACAACGCATACCCTCTTCGTACGAACAGAATTCGCGTCGGCGCGACAATCCAGCGCGGACGACATGGTCCGCGCGTTCGAACATCTCGCCAGCGGGATCGACGCCCAGTTCGAGATCCACGACCGCACGCCCGCGCGGATCGCCGTCATGGTCTCCAAACTCGGCCACTGCCTCAACGACCTGATCTTCCGTTGGCGTGCAGGGACACTCGGAGGTGAGCTCGTCGCGGTCGTGTCCAACCACACCGATCTCGAGCCGATGGCAACCTCCGCCGGACTCCCGTTCCGACATCTGCCGGTGTCACCGGACACGAAGGTCGACGCCGAGGCAAGACTCCTGGCAACCGTCGACGAGTTCGACGCCGATCTCGTCGTCCTCGCCCGATACATGCAGATCCTGTCCGACGAGACCTGCGCGAAGCTGCGCGGCAGGGCGATCAACATCCACCACTCGTTCCTTCCGGGCTTCAAAGGCGCCAAGCCCTACCACCAGGCCCATCAACGCGGGGTCAAATATGTCGGCGCGACAGCGCATTACGTGACAGCGGATCTCGACGAAGGCCCGATCATCGAACAGGAGGTGATCCGCATCGATCACACCCACGACCCGCGCAGGCTCGCCACGGTCGGCAGCGACGCCGAAGCCCTGGCGCTCTCCCGCGCCGTCCGCTGGCACAGCGAGAACCGCGTGCTCATGAACGGAACCAGCACCGTGGTGTTCAGCTAGCCGCCCGCTGGTCGAGCGGCCTCCCCCGCTGGTCGAGCCTGTCGAGACCACCGCCCGCCCGCTGGTCGAGCCCCGCCCGCCGGTCGAGCCCCTACCGCCGGTCGAGCGCCTCACTCGCTGGTCGAGCCCCACCGCTGGTCGAGCCCCACCGCTGGTCGAGCTTGTCGAGACCACCGCTGGTCGAGCTTGTCGAGACCACCCGCCGGTCGAGCGCCCCACCCGCTGGTCGAGCCCCACCGCTGGTCGACCTTGTCGAGACCACCCGCCGGTCGAGCGCCCCACCCGCTGGTCGAGCCCCACCGCTGGTCGACCTTGTCGAGACCAC
>NZ_LZMO01000010.1:0-15983 GCF_001665715.1 Gordonia sp. 852002-10350_SCH5691597 | reverse complement strand
CCACCACCACCACCACCGCGCCGTCGACCTCAGCCGACCCAGCGGTTGATCAGGCCACCCGGACGCCCCGACCGCTCAGCAGCCGCGTCAAGTAAAAGTGAGCAATTCAACGGCGTGATCTGCGTCTGATGAGGTCATGCTATGTTCGTCGCACCGAATTTCGAGCGGTCGGGGCGTCCGGGTGGCCTGATCAACCGCTGGGTCGGCTGAGGTCGACGGCGCGGTGGTGGTGGTGGTGGTGGTGCTCGGGGTCAACTCTGTCGTCGTAGCCGGCCCTGTGGTCGTGGCCGGCCTTGTGGTCTTGTCTGTCGCGGCGGCTCTGTCGGCGAGGTAGTCGCCGAAGGTCTCGCCGGACTCGGTCGGGGTTGGCGTCGCGGTGGTCGTCGCGGTGGCTTTGCGGGCCGACGCGCTCACCGTCGACTCACTCGCGGTCGACGAGCTCGTGTTCTCGGGCGCGTGCCATGTCTTACCCTGCGCGGCGAGGGCGTCCGGGTCGGTGACCGGTACCTGCAGCCCGAGCGCGTCGTAGAGCGCAACCTGGATCTCGCGCAGCGTCGGCACCTTGACGCCTGCGACTGTCGACGCCTCGCCGGGTTCCGGTACGGGAACCAGGGCGTCGAGCACGTCGTCGAATTCTGGCGGCACGGGTATCCCCAAGCTGCGCAGGAAGATTCCATACGGATTGCCGCCGTCGAGGACCACGTAGGTGGTGTTGCCGACCTCCCTGGTCGAGACCACCTGATACTGATTCACCAGGTTGCCCTTTTGTCCGTGGATCGTGGCGCCGGGCAGGAAGTAGAAGGCCGACGTCAACGGATGCGCGAGTGGATTTCCCAAGCCGCACACCGAATCTCCACGCACGCAATAGGAGATGACCTGAATGTCGCCGGTGTCCGACTCATCGCGCGCGCCATTGGTGTACGCGCCGGGGATGAAGCTGGGGATGACGGTTTCGATGCCGCTGTTGGGGAAGCGCGAGTCGGCGCCGACCACCACGACGATGTTGGCGTCCGGGATCGCACCCGGATCGCCCGCCGCATACTTCTGGTGGAGTAGGTAGGCGATGTTCAACGCGACCGGACCGCTCTGCGAGTAGCCGTTGAGAACAATGGCGCCCGATTCGCCGCGGTCGGCCCATGCCTTTTCGGCGTCGGCCAACCCGTTGGCGGTGCCGATGTCGACCGAATGGTTGTACGTTCCGGTTCCGCTGAGGTCGAACTCCTTGCCGCCGACAACGATTCCAAAGGCCGCAGGGTACTGCACGACAACAATTTTCGGGTTGTACGAACCCCCACCATGCGGTGCGTCGTAGAACCCGACGTCGACGGTGCGACCGTACTGGTCGCCTCCCATCGGGGAGCCTGCGCCACCGATCGCCGTCGAACTGATCGACCTGAAATCGCTGGTGCCGGGAACGAGGATCACCGTCGAGTCTTCCCCGAGGTTCTCCGGGAGCCAGGTGGGTTTGTCCCGGATCGGCGTCGGCTCGTGCCAGGATGACGGGAACTGCACCGAGGGGAACTGCACGGGACTCGACGCGCTCGTCGACGTCGCGCTCGCGGTGCCGGGTGTCAGCAGCATGGCCGCAGCGCACACCGCGAGTCCAGAAGTGATGATTCTGTGCATGTGACCCCACCCTCCACGTGTGCTGCGTCGAAGGGTAGCCCCCGCCCGTCGTCTTCCGCGCGTGGCGCCCCCTGGCGCATCCTGCTCAGCCGACGGTGTAGTCGCGGGAATCGAGTCCTGTCGCGCCGTCGGGAACCGGATCGGCCTCGGTTTCGGTCTGCGCCTTGCCGTTTTTGTCGATGGCACGGCATTCGACGGTGTGCTTTCCGCTCGTCGCCTGCCAGGTGAACTTCCACTGGCGCCAGGTGTCGATGCTGTACTCGGTTGCCAGTTGCGCGTCCTGCCAGGGCCCGCGGTCGATACGAACCTGCACGGCGGAGATACCCGTGTGTTGCGCCCACGCCGTCCCGGCGATGATCACCTCGCCGGGGTTGACCGAACCGCCCGCGGGACGGTCGATGCGCGACGCGAGCTTGATCGGACCAAGCGCCGACCACCCGCGCGTCGTCCAGTACGCCTGGGCGTCGGAGAAGCGGGTGAGTTCCCAATCGGTCACCCACTTCGTCGCCGACACATACCCGTACAGGCCCGGAATCACTTGTCGTACAGGGAATCCATGTTCGATCGGCAGTGGCTCGCCGTTCATCGCGACGGCGAGCAGCGCGTCCCGCTTGTCGGTGATCGCCGACACCGGCGTCCCCGCGGTCCAGCCGTCTGAGCTCGTCGAGAGCAACATGTCGGCGCCCGGGCGCACGCCTGCCCGGTCGAGGAGGGTCTTCATCGGCACGCCGAGCCAGCGGGCATTGCCGATGAGATCGCCGCCGACCTCGTTGGATACGCACGTCAATGTCACGACGCGCTCGGTCATGGGCATGGCGAGCAGTTCGTCCCAGGTGAGGGTGAACTCCTCGTCGACCAGGCCGTGCACCCGCAGCGTCCAATCCGTGGTGGTCAGTTGAGGCACCTGCAGCGCGGTGTCGATGCGGTAAAACGACGCGTTGTCGGTGACGTACGACGTCGCGCCCTGCACACCGATCTCGGCGCCCGCGGGGATCGGCGGCGCCGGTGAGGCGGGCGCGGGCAGCTTGATGCCCGCACGGTCGGCGACGGTGCGCGCGGCGTCGGCAAGCAATTTGCGGCCGACGGCACCGACGGCGATGGCGGCGACCGCGATTCCCGCGGCCGTCAGGACGAAGCGCCGTGGGACCCCGGACTGCTGTTCGTCGTCCTGCTGTTCGTCGTCCTGCTGTTCGTCGTCCTGCTGTTCGTCGTCCTGCTGTTCGTCGTCGAGGGTGGATTGCGGGGCGCCGAGTTGTCGTAAGAGCAGTCGCAGCACCCCGATACCGACGACCCCGGCGAGCAGCGACGGAATGATGTAGGCGCCGCTCGAACCCGACCGGTTGAGTGCCGCGACCAGCCCGAGCACCGCGAACACTCCGATCACGACGCAGCCGAAGGGAGGTCGACGCCGCTCCAGCACGCCCGTTGCCGCTGCGAGGACGACGATGATCAGCGCCATCCCGGTAAACAGGGCGGTCTTGTCCGAGGTACCGAAGGTGCCGATCGCCCACTCACGGACCGCCTGCGGCGTGTGGTCGACGACCGTCGAACCGACGGCGAAGAACGGCGAACTGTTCTCCGAGATCGGAACCGCGCACAACTCGCCAACGGCGAGGCCCGCACCGACGGCGATCAGCCCGGCGACCGCTGCGGGGCCGTCATGAGTCGACGGTCGACGGTTGTCGTCGACGTCAGGTCTGGTGAGGGTTCGTCCCGAGGACACACTCCTTGATACCTCTCGAGCCTGAGGAGAGAGCAAACGCAGGACCATCAATCACTAGAACACGTTCTAGTTTGTGGTCTACGCTAATCCGCATGGCTGACGGCACACGGATTCCCGACACCCTCCCCCTCGGCGCGGTGACGCAGTTCAGCGACGAGGTCGACGTCGTGGTGATCGGACTGGGCATCGCGGGCGGATGCGCCGCGGTGGAGGCGGCGTCGAACGGGGCACGCGTTCTGGTCCTCGAACGTGCTGCGGCGGCAGGCGGAACGACGGCGCTCGCGGGCGGACACTTCTACCTCGGCGGCGGTACGGCGGTCCAGAAAGCCACCGGGCACGACGATTCCGCCGAGGAGATGGAGCGGTACATCACCGCGGTCTCCAGCGATCCGGAGCCGGACAAGATCCATGCGTACTGCGTCGACAGCGTCGAGCATTTCGATTGGCTCGAGGCTCTCGGCTTTCAGTTCGAGCGCAGCTATTACCCGGAGAAGGCCGTCGTCCAACCCGAGACGCAGGGCCTGATGTACACCGGCAACGAGAAGGTGTGGCCGTTCAACACCATGGCCGTTCCCGCCCCGCGTGGGCACAAGGTTCCGGTCCCCGGCGACACGGGTGGTGCCGCGATGATCGTCGAGTTGCTGGTGAAACGTCTCGCCGACCTCGGGGTGGAGGTGCGCTACGAAACCGGCGCGCGGCAACTCGTCGTCGACGACGGCGCTGTCGCGGGAGTCGCGTGGCACAGCCCCGGCAGCGGCGACGGGGTGATCAGGGCCAAGGGTGTGGTCATCGCCGCGGGAGGGTTCGTGATGAACTCCGACATGGTCGCCGAAAACGTACCGTGGCTCACCGAGAAGCCGTATGTCCTCGGCAATACCTACGACGACGGCCTCGGACTCCGCATGGGCGTCTCGGTGGGTGCCGAACTCAAGCACATGGATCAGGCGTTCTGCACCGCACCTGTGTATCCACCCGCCATTCTGCTGACCGGGATCGCGGTGAACAAGAACGGCGATCGTTTTGTCGCGGAGGACTCCTACCACTCGCGGACGTCGAGTTTCGTTCTCGAACAACCGGATTCGACGGCGTACCTGATCGTCGACGAAGCGCACATGAAGCGGCCCCGCATGCCGCTGGTGCCGTTTGTCGACGGCTACGAGACGATCGCGGAAGCCGAACAGGCGCTTGGTATTCCGACCGGCAAGCTTCAAGCGAGCCTCGATCGGTACAACGAGAACGCCGCACGCGGCGAGGACCCGGACTTCCACAAGACACCGGAATACCTTGCGCCGCAGGACAAGGGGCCCTGGGCGGTCTTCGACATGAGTCTGGGCAAGGCGATGTACGCGGGGTTCACGCTCGGCGGCTTGGCAACCTCGGTCGACGGCGAGGTGCTCGACGCCGCCGGAGCCGCGATCCCCGGCCTCTACGCGGCGGGCGCGTGCGCCGCGAACATCGCGCAGGACAGCAAGGGCTATGCCAGCGGAACACAACTGGGCGAGGGTTCGTACTTCGGACGCCGCGCCGGCCGCCACGCCGCCACGCTGCCCCACCGCTGATCGAGCACCACCGCTGATCGAGCTTGTCGAGATCCGCCGGGTCGAGCTTGTCGAGATCACCGACGCGGCGTAAACCTCCGCAGGCGCAGGCTGTTGAGCACGACGAACACCGACGAGAACGCCATCGCGGCGCCCGCGATCATCGGATTGAGCAGCGCCGCAGCGGCGAGCGGAATCGCGGCGACGTTGTAGCCGAACGCCCAGAAGAGGTTCTGCTTGATCGTCCGTAATGTCGCGCGCGACAACGCGATCGCGTCGAGCACCTTGTTCACGTCACCGTCGACGACGGTCACGTCGCTGGCGGCGATCGCGACATCGGTGCCGGTACCCATCGCGATGCCGAGGTCGGCCTGCGCGAGCGCTGGTGCGTCGTTGATGCCGTCGCCGACCATCGCCACGGTCGCGCCCGACTGCTGTAGGCGTACGACCTCCGCAACCTTGTCCTCGGGCCGCACATCGGAGATCACGGTGTCGATACCGACGATGTCTGCGACGTGCCGGGCGGCGCCCGCGTTGTCCCCGGTCAGCAGAACCGGCCGCAACCCCGCCCTCTTCATACGCGAAATCGCCTCTGCGGCACCTGGTTTTACCGTGTCCGATACCACGATGACACCGAGAGGCGTACCGTCGCGCAGCACGACGACGGGAGTGGCTCCAGCAGCCTGCGCCTCGTCGATGGCACTGCGAAGCCCTTCGTCGAGTTCGACGTCGAGATGCGCAGGCCCGCTGACGGCGACGCTGCTCGTCCCGACCTTCCCCGACACCCCGACGCCGTGTGCGGCGTCGAACTCGTCTGCCTCAGGAACCGGAAGATCTTGTGCAGCAACGACGATCGCGCGGCCGATGGGATGCTCAGATCCCTTCTCCACCGCTGCGGCGAGAGTGGCGACCTCGTCTGCCGTGACGCCTGCCGCGGGGTGCACGCCGTCGACGCGCATCTCGCCCGTCGTCACGGTGCCGGTCTTGTCCAGCACGACGGTGTCGACGCGTCTGGTCTTCTCGAGCACCTCGGGGCCCGACAACAGGATTCCCAGTTGCGCACCACGTCCGGTGCCGACCATCAACGCGGTCGGTGTCGCGAGTCCGAGCGCACAGGGGCACGCGATGATCAGGACCGAAACCGCCGCGGTGAACGCTGTCAGCACCGAACCGTCGACCCACCAGAAGATCAGTGCGCCAAGGGCAATGAGCATGACGGCGGGAACAAAGACGCCGGAGATCCGGTCGGCGAGTCGCTGGACCTGGGCCTTACCCGCCTGCGCTGCCTCGACCATCCGGGCCATCTGCGCCAGCGCGGTATCGGAACCGACGTGGGTCGCACGAACCACGAGCCGACCGCTCGTGTTGATCGTCGCACCGACGACGTCGTCGTCGACGGTCACCTCGACGGGCACGGATTCGCCTGTGAGCATGGACATGTCGACAGCGGAGACACCTTCGACGACAACTCCGTCGGTAGCGATCTTCTCGCCCGGACGGACGACGAACTCGTCTCCGACGGCGAGGTCTCCGATCGGGACCCACACCTCACTGCCCGCACGTCGGATCACGACGTCCTTCGCACCGAGATCCATCAGCGCCCGAAGCGCATCGCCCGCACGGATTTTGGCACGCTTCTCCGCGTAGCGCCCCGCGAGGATGAAAGTCGTGACGCCTGCCGCGGCCTCCAGATAGATGAACGACGCTCCCGCTCCGCGCTCGGGGAGAAGCTCGAATCCGTGTGTCATGCCCGGCATTCCGGCCATGCCGAAGAACAGGGCGTACAGCGACCAGCCGAATGCGGCGAGAGTGCCCATCGACACCAGCGTGTCCATGGTCGCAGTGCCGTGCCGCAGGTTGCGCCACGCGGCGAGGTGGAACGGATAGCCGCCCCAGACGATCACGGGCGCAGCAAGAGTCAGCGACAGCCACTGCCAGTTGGTGAACTGCCATGCGGGCACCATTGCGAGAACGATGACCGGTATCGACAACAACGCCGAGATGATGAGTCGTTGACGCAGACCCCGCAGCTCGACGGCAGCGGGACTCGAATCGATCGCAGAAACCCCGGACCCCTCGATCAATCCTGAATCAGACGACCCGCCAACAGCTTTCGGACGCACCGGCGTAGCAGTGTATCCGGCATCCTTGACCGCGGCGACGAGGGTGTCGACGTCGGCTGTGCCGTCGACTTTTGCCCTCTCGGTCGCGAAGTTCACCGTGGCGTGGACGCCGTCGAGTTTGTTGAGCTTACGCTCGATACGATTCGCACACGACGCACACGTCATGCCGGTGATGTCGAGGTCGACGACAGTGGCCGGCCCCTCACCGTGCGTCGTGTACGTCGTGGACATGTCAGACCAGCTCGTATCCGGCTTCGGACACGGCGTCGGAGACCTCGTCGCGCGCGAGTTCGCGATCGCTGGAGATCTCGACGACGCCCGTCTCCAACGTCACGTCGACGTTGTTCACGCCGGGGATCTCGCCGATCTCCTCGCGAACCGATGCGACGCAGTGGCCGCAGGTCATGCCGGTGACGGTGTAGGTGCTCGTAGTCATTGTGTTCGGTTACCTTTCGTGGTGGTTGATCGTCGCGGTGGTCGGCCGCATCAGGACTTGACGAGCCGGGCGATCGCGGCCATTGCCTCGTCGACCTTCGCGCGACCCGCGTCGTCACTCTCCTGCGCGGCGTGCACCACGCAGTGGTTCATATGGTCTTCGAGCAGGCCGAGTCCGACTGCCTGCAGCGCCTTGGTCATCGCCGACAACTGGGTGAGGATGTCGATGCAGTACTCCTCGTCGTCGACCATGCGCTGAAGCCCACGCGCCTGTCCCTCGATGCGTCGAAGACGCTTGAGGTAGTCGTCTTTGCGCGTGATGTATCCGTGCGCGTTGTGCTCGGCGTCTGTGTTGGCCCCGGCGTCCGGTGTCGCGTCTACGGTCATGGTCACTCTCCTCGTATACCCCTTACCGGTATACCAGGAATCGTCATGAAACGGTACCCCCCTAGGGTATATCGCGATCGGCCGCATGAGCGTCGGATCGCCATGCTCGCCGCGCCTCCATTCTTGACTGAATATTCAGTCAGGATCTACGCTGCCTAGAGGTCACCCGCGGGACCGAGTGCCAGGACGAGAGGAACCCCAGAAATGCGACGCCGTGCTTTTCTGCAGCTGTCAGCCACCGCGATCGGTGCTGCCGTGCTCGCGGCGTGCAGTGACGGCGACACCGCCGCGACGTCATCGGGCGAACGGCGGTCGGACGAGCGGCGATGGGTGATGCCAGACGAAGGTCAACGGCACACGCGAACGTGGATGGCCTTCGCCGCCGGCGAGGCGATCTGGGGCGCGCGGCTGGTGCCGGAGGTGCAACGTAACCTCGCGATGATCGCTACCACCATCTCCCGGTTCGAACCTGTGTCGATGTTGGTGTCGCCCGACGAGATGGGCGTGGCTCGAGAGTTGATCGGCGGAGCGAACGTCGAGTTGGTGGCGTGTCCCCTGGATGATCTCTGGATTCGTGACACCGGCCCGGTGTTCGTGAAAACGGATACCACCGCGGGTGGCGTGGATTTCAACTTCAATGGCTGGGGCGGAAAGCAAGACCACGGCCGCGACAGCAAGGTCGCAGATTTCGTCGCCCGACGCGGTGGCGCGGAGACGGTGCACACCGATCTCGTGCTGGAGGGCGGGGCGCTCGAAGTCGATGGTGAGGGCACCGCGATCATCACCGAGAGCTGCGTGTTGAACAACAACCGCAACCCCGGGTGGTCGAAGGCAGATGTCGAAGGCGAGCTCGATCGCCTACTCGGCGTGACGAAGGTGATCTGGTTGCCTGGGGTACGTGGCAAGGACATCACCGACGGGCACACCGACTTCTACGCCCGTTTCGCCAGTCCCGGAACGGTGGTCGCAGGACTGGAGACCGATCCCGAGTCATTCGACTATGACGTCACGCACCGCCATCTCGACATCCTGCATGCGGCGACGGACGCGCGCGGCCGACCACTGACGGTCGAACAACTCGAGAGCCCATCGAGTGTGCGTGAGCAGTTCGCCAGCGACGACTTCGCGGCCGGGTACATCAACTTCTACGTCTGCAACGGTGCGGTGATCGGTCCGCAGTTCGGGGCCTCCGACACCGATGCCGCCGCGAAGGACACGCTGCAACAGCTGTTCCCCGACCGTGAAGTGGTGCAGGTCAACATCGACGGCATTGCTGCCGGAGGCGGCGGAATCCACTGCGCCACTCAACAGCAGCCGGCCTGAACATCGGCGCCCACCAATCCTGCACCCGCACTCTGAGCGTGGGTCGATCTTCGGAGAAGAGATGTCTGACCGTCGAACCAGCATCCTGGAGGCAGCGGTGCGCGTCATCGCCGAACACGGCGTGCGCGGGCTGCGCGTAGCGCAGTTGAGCGCCGAAGCCGGGGTGTCGACCGCGCTGATCTATTACCACTTCACCGACCGCGACGGCATCCTGCGGGCTGCACTCGAATACATCAACGAGCGCGCTCAGGACTACACGACACCTAGCGCCGACTCCCACCCCCGGACACAGCTGGAGTCAATGCTGCTCGACGAACTGCAAGACACCGACGAGGTGCGCACCGCGAGCGTTGCCTGGGGCGAGCTACGAGCGAGCGCGGCGTTCACTCCCGCCCTCCAAGAACCTCTCCGGGCGAGCACCGCCGCCTGGGACCGAGACGTCGAAGACCTCATCACCCGAATCCCGGACGCCATCACCACTGACCCCGCCGCGACCGCTGCCCGGCTGACCGCATTGGTCGAAGGACTCAGCGAACGATGGCACAGCGGCTCCATCGAGCTGGCCCGCGCCCGTGACCTACTCCGAGGTGCCATCGAGCACGAAGTCGGACCCCGACAACCCGCGTGACGACAAACTGCCTGACTCAGAAACGCGCGCGCTGCAGTGCGTCGGCGAGCTTTGCCAATGCCGCGGCAACCTCACGCAGCGCGTCACTCACCGGATCGGGCTGAGCGCCGGATGCCGGACGACCACCCTGCAACGGGTCGACGTGTTGCTGCGGCGGTGACGGGGGCTGGGGTGATGCTGGCTGGGGTGATGGTGACTGGGGTGATGGTGGCTGCTCGACGGACCGCTGACCGGTCACGTCGAGAGCCTGGTGCCTGTTGGCTTGGAAGGCGGGCGTCGGCGGCGGTTCGGCGTTGGTCGATCGCCGCCCACCGCGATAGGCGTGTGCCGCAGCCGACTGCGTTGACCCAGAATGCGTTGACCCCGAATGCGACGACACCGACTGCTGCGCGGGTGGGGCCTCGCGGAGCGACGACCCGCGCGGATCGTCGAGCCGATGCGACCCGGCGTTACCCGCAGCGATCGGGAGATCGCCCGTCGACGGGCCACTGCGCTGTGGCTGGTCGGGGGTCCCGACGGGTTGCGGCGCAACCCCACCGGGCGCGCGTCGGACACCGCCGTTGCCAGGCACAGGGCTCGGCGCGTGCCCGTTAGACCGCGCATAGAAGTGCGGGCCGCCGTGTCCGTTGAAGAAGACGCAACGCGCTCCCTCGGGCGACGGCACCGGGCACGGATTGCGCTCGATGAGCGATTGCGCGCGGTCGTCGAAGTCATTCCATTCGAGCCAGAGCCGTCTGTCGCTCCGCGGTCGAGTACTCGCATCGGTGGCGTGATTACCCGCGTGTCCGGCTGCCAGTCGACACTGCAGCAGCCATTCCGACGACCCGCTCAAACCGAGCGCGCGACGTTCCTCCGCGGAGCACACAACCGTTGACCAGCAACCCTGGCCGTCCATACGGTCCTCCCATCGGCCCGAATACGCGCAGCTTGCGTGTGGCGACGACGCTACTCGCGATCGCACGGCACGTCACAGTCGGATCAACTGTGGTCACGGCATGCGGTGCGTCAATCGACCCACTCCCCGGCGTCAGTCTACGGAAGTGAGTGCTGGCACTTCTACCCCGACGGCGCAGACATCGCCGTCGATCAGTCGGAAGCGTGGCGAACTCTGTTCACCGGTCCCGTGAAGATCCGTAGCCGGGCATTGTTCGTCGGTGCGCACATGGCATCCGCGTGAGCTGGTCCGCGCCAGCGCGGCTGTCACGACGGCCCGCGCGGCCAATGTCAGCGCGGCATCTTCGACGTCGCGCTGCGTTGCGACGACCCGCGGACTCGCGTCGTCGAGCAGCGCCGCGACGCGCCCGAGTCCCTCCGCGTTCCGTCGCAATCCGACGAAGCGCGACATCGCATTTTGCAGCGCCTCTCGGTCCACTACGTGCTCGACACCCGCATCGACATCACCAAAAGACGTGGTGTCGACAGCACCATCAGCCCTGGCCAGCGCTGCGACGTCGGCCGCGCGCACGCCCACCACCAGCCCCTCGAGCAGCGAGTTGGATGCCAGCCGGTTGGCGCCATGCAGTCCCGTTCGGGCGACCTCTCCTGCGGCAAGTAGCCCCGCGACGCTGGTGCGCCCGTGTGCGTCGGTGACGACGCCACCGCACTGATAGTGGGCGCCCGGCACCACCGGGATGCGCCCGTCCGCGGGGTCGAGGCCCGCTGCGCGCAGTCCGGCGTTGACTGTCGGGAATCGTGTGACAAAGTCGTCGATCGCCGAGATGTCGAGGTACACGCACGGATGTCCGGTGCGTTCCATCGCAGCCGTCACGGCGTTGGCGACGACATCGCGCGGTGCGAGATCGCCGAGCGGATGGACGCCCTCGGTCACCGACTTTCCGTCGACGTCGACGAGGCGTCCGCCCTCACCGCGGATGGCCTCCGTGACCAGCGTGCGCCGACCTCGCGCTCCCGGCGTGTAGAGCATCGTCGGATGGAACTGCACGAACTCGAGGTCGGCAACGTCGGCGCCCGCGCGAAGTGCGAGCGCCAGGCCGTCTGCAGTGGCACCCGCCGGGTTGGTGGTCGCGGCGAAGAGGTGTCCGCTGCCACCCGTCGCGAGCAGCACCGTCGGGGCGTGCACCACTCCCGGTCCATCCGCGCCGAGGTACGCGACGCCGACGGCCCGCTCGTTCGTGGTGAGTACGTGGGTGACGGTGCAGTCGTCGAGGACCCGCACGTCGCCGCGTCGAATCACGGTGGCGACGGCCGCCGAGAGTGCCTGCTGGATTTGCGCGCCCGTGGCGTCGCCGCCGGCGTGGATGATCCGACGCACACTGTGTCCGCCCTCGCGCGTGCGGGTGAGCCGACCCGAAGCATCACGATCGAACTGCGCACCCCATCCGAGCAGGCGCGACACCGCAGACCATCCGTCCGCGAGGATCTCGCGCGAGATCTCGGGATCGCCGAGCCCCGCACCGGCGACCAGCGTGTCGTGCAGGTGCAAGTCGACGCTGTCGTCGGCGCTGTCGGGCGCGACCACCGCGACGCCGCCCTGGGCGTAGTACGTCGAGGTGCTGTGCTCGACCGGCGCTCCATGTTGAGCTGGCCCGGCATGCTCGACCGGCCCGGCATGTGCACGCGATTCAGGGCTGTAAGCAGCACCTTTGTTGCAGATCACCACGCGCAGCCCGAGCTCCGCTGCGCGCAGTGCGGCGGTCAGCCCCGCGACCCCCGCCCCGACCACGACGAGATCGGCCACGAGATCGGCACGTGTGAGATCGAGCGCCATGTGCGTGCTCCTTCGCCGAACGGTGTTTCGACCGCTGAGTGTTTTCAACCCGAGCGTTTTCGACCCACAGTCGAAAACCCTCCCCGAAGACTACGCCGACATTCGCGGTTCGTGTAGATCGGCTCGACGTAGGAGTTGGGCATTGAGGGCGACGATGATCGTCGACAACGACATCAGCAACGCTCCGACCGCCATCGGGAGCACGAACCCGATCGGCGCAAGGATGCCGGCTGCGAGCGGCACCGAGATGATGTTGTACCCGGCGGCCCACCAGAGGTTCTGCTTCATCTTGCGGTACGCCTTGCGTGAGAGTTCGATCGCCGACACGACGGTCCGCGGGTCGTCACCGGCGAGCACGACGCCCGCCGACCCGATCGCCACGTCGGTGCCCGCGCCGATCGCGATACCGACATCGGCGCGCGCGAGGGCAGGCGCGTCGTTGACTCCGTCGCCGACGAAGGCAACGGTGTGGCCCTGCTTCTGCAGGTCGGAGACGATCTGCTCCTTGTCTTCCGGCCGTACCTGCGCGTGCACCTCCGTGATGCCCACCGCCTTGGCCACCCGGTCGGCGACGTCCCGGGCATCACCGGTAATCATCACCGATTCGATGCCGCGGTCGCGGAGCTCGGCGACGGCCTGGGCCGATTCGGGACGCGGTTCGTCGGCGAGTGCGATCACTCCGACGACCTCGTCGTCGATCATGATGTACAGCACCGTGTTTCCGCGAAGATTCTGCGCTGCTGCAGCGAGATCATCTGGGACAGAGACATTTTCGACGAGCCTCGGACCGCCGACGGAGACCTGCCGACCGTCGACGACAGCGCGCACACCCGTTGCGGCGTGCGTAGTGAAATCCTTCGACGACGCTGTGCGCACACCCTCGTCCTGCGCGGCGCGCACGATGGCGCGGGCGAGCGGATGCTCGCTCTGCGTCTCGGCCGACGCCGCCAGACCGAGAAGCTCGTCCTTTGAATACCCTTCGCGCGCAACGATATCGGTCATCCCGGGCCGTCCACGGGTGAGCGTTCCGGTCTTGTCGAAGCACACCACGTCGATTTGCCGAAGGGTTTCGAGCGCGATCCGATTGGTGACGAGCACACCCATGCGGGCCGCCCGTTCGGTCGCGATCGAGACCACCAGTGGTATCGCAAGTCCGAGTGCGTGCGGGCACGCGATGACCAGTACCGTGATCGTGCGGATGACTGCGTCCTCGGGTTGTCCGATCGCCGTCCAGATGATGGCGGTAAGCGCCGCAGCGCCGAGTGCGAACCAAAAGAGCCAGCCCGCAGCACGATCGGCGAGTCGTTGAGCGCGCGACGTCGAATTCTGCGCTTGCGCAACGAGACGCTGGATGCCAGCGAGCGTCGTGTCGTCGCCGACAGCTCTGACCCGCACCGTGATCGCGGAGTCGGCGGTGACCGTTCCCGCGACGACCTTGTCGCCGACCTTCCGGGTGACGAGATCAGACTCTCCGGTGATCATCGATTCGTCGAGTTCTGCTGTGCCGTCGATGATTACACCGTCCGCGGGCACTCGACCCCCGGGACGCACGATCACCACATCGCCCTGGACCAGGTCGGCCGGGGCGACGGTCTCGGTCTGCCCATCATCAGGGTCGCCGACGACGCGCTCGGCCTCATCAGGCATCAGAGATGCGAGGGAATCGAGCGCAGACGTGGTCTGCGCGATCGAGCGCATCTCGATCCAGTGCCCGAGCAGCATGATGACGATGAGAAGTGCCAGCTCCCACCAGAAGTCGAGATCATGAGGGAGCAGGTGAAGCGACGCGCCCCACGACGCCACGAAGGCGACCGTGATCGCCAGCGCGATGAGAGTCATCATTCCGGGTGTGCGCGAACGCAGTTCGCTCACGGCACCCGTCAGGAACGGTCGTCCGCCCCAGAAGTACATGACCGTGCCGAGCACCGGCGAGATCAGGCGCACCGCGTTGTCGGGGACGGTGTATCCGACGATCGACCCGAACATCGGCGAGGCCACGACCACCGGAATCGCGATCACGCACATGATCCAGAACAACCGCCGGAACATCGCGACGTGGTCCATATGACCGTGCGCCCCGTGGTCCATGTCCCCGTGACTCATCTGCCCGTGGCCCATGTCCCCGTGGCCCGTGTGCTCGTCGCGACTCGGTGCTGCGCCCTCAGTCGTGTGCCGGTGCGGTTCCATGATCTCTTTATACCCCCATAGGGTATGAGGCGCCACCCATGTGTGCGCAGATGCGCACATATGGCTACCATCGTGCTGTGCGGGCATTCACCTATCCGACGTTCCGTCGGCTCTACGGCGCGCAGGTCGTGTCGCTGCTGGGCACCGGGCTGCTCACTGTGGCATTGGGTCTGCTCGCCTACGATCTCGCGGGTCCCGACGCCGGACGTGTCCTGGGCACCGCGCTCGCCGTGAAGATGGTCGCGTACGTCGTCATGGCCCCGGTGATGCGCGCGCTCGTCGCTGCACTACCTGCCTCACGGGTGCTCGTCGGCGCCGACCTCGTACGTCTCGGCATGGCCTGCTGCCTGCCATGGGTCGGTCACAACTGGCAGATCTATCTGCTGGTGTTCGCCTTGCAGACCGCGTCGGCAACCTTCACGCCGACCTTCTCGGCGACCATCGCGCGTGTGGTCGACGACGGCGACGACTACTCGGCGGCCGTCGCGGCATCTCGGATCGCCTACGACCTCGAATCCGTCGGCAGCCCACTGATCGCGGCGGCACTGCTGACCGTCGTGTCGTACTCGACGCTGTTCGTCGGCACCGCGCTCGGCTTTGCCGCGTCGGCTGCCCTCGTCATCTCGTGCCGCAGGGGCATCAACGGCCGCAGCATCAACGAAACGCACGCCCCCACCGCCGCCGAGAGCTTCGGCCGCCGAGCCCTTGCGGGTTGTCGAATCATGCTGGCGCGCAGAGCATTTTGCGGCGTGTTGTGGGTCAACGTCGTCGTCGCCGCGGCCACCGCACTGGTCATGGTCTGCACCGTGGTCTTCGTTCGAGCCGACCTCAGAGGTTCCGCGACAGCGGTTGCAGTGGCTCTGGCAGTGTTCGGCGCGGGGTCGATCGCCGCCGCGATACTCGGGCCACTGATCTTCCGACGCGCCGGAACTTCACGGCCGATGCTGGCCTGTGCCCTCGCCTGCGTGATCGGCGTTGCGGCGATGGCGGCGTGGCTGGGCGCGCCGTCGTACATCTCTTTGCTGGCGCTCTGGGCTGTGCTCGGTGCCGCGACGTCGATCATCTCGACCGGCACCGCCCGTCTGCTGCGCGATCACAGCACCGACGCCGACCGCGACGACGTGTTCACCGCGCAGTTCTCACTCTCACACGCCGCGTTTCTGGTGACCTATCCCCTCGCGGGCCTCGGCGCGTCGATCACCGGGCAAGCGGCGTGTGCGCTCGTGCTGTCGGCGCTCGCGCTACTCGGACTCGTCGGCGCTGCGTACAGCTGGCGGCCGGCTAC
>NZ_LZMO01000009.1:0-3020 GCF_001665715.1 Gordonia sp. 852002-10350_SCH5691597 | reverse complement strand
GACCGCGCGCCCGACTCTTCCCCAGATTCCAGCGCGACCGCGCGACTCTTCCCCTGGTTTCTGCACGACGCCCCGGACAGCCCGCCAGGCTGCCCGACCGCGCGCCCTGGCAATCCAGTCGATCTAGACGAGGGGGTCATCGGATTCGACTGGGCGGGGGTGGTCTATTCAATCCGGCAGGCTGTTCATGAACGGACAGCCCGCCAGGTTGCGCAGCGCGCGCGACAACTCGCTGACGTCGCTCACCGGATGGGGGAATGGGAGTCGGACGTCGGAGTCGCCGGCCGAACCCTCGACGCGGAAACGCAGTCCGAAGCGGTCGATGCCGAGTGGCCGCACCCGGCCCTGCCGCAGGTGACGCGGAAGTCGACGTGCGAGTTGTCCGACGATGTCGGCGTGCGCGGCGTCGAGGTGGCTGATCCAATCGTTCTCGTACTCCCAGAACGGGTCCGGCTGAGCGCGAGCGAGTTCGTCTGCGGCGACCGACGCCGCACCCGCGCCGCATGCGACGACGGCGGTCTCGATCTGCAGTCGCATCATCGACCGCCCGTGACCGATGTCGAGGAGTCCTTCGTCGGGGTGCTCGGTGGCGATCTCGACGGCGAGGTCGCGTTCGAGATTGGCAGGGACGTGGTGCAGGCGTCCGTTGAGCCAGATCAGGGAGCGGACCCGTTCGCGCAGGTCAATAGGTGCGCAATCGGTGACCTCGACCATCGCGGGCAAGCCGTCGGGACTCTCGACGGTCGCACGCATCGCCGGTCCCCCGGTGGGGACCAGGATGAACGCCTGCGTGTCGAAGAGGTGGACCAGGTCGACCTGGGTCGGGGTGGCGAGGTCGGCCTCGTGGCTGTGCAGTGCACTCTGCGACGGCTCGACGGGTGATTCGACGGCCAGCATCGCGCTTCCCGCCCTTCGACATGCGGTGGCGATGACCTCGGCGTCCGTCGGTCTGTCGGTGACGGCTCGTGTCATGCGGTACTCACTCCCGGTCGGCTGATGTGCTGTCCAGCTCATAATAGGTAACCCTAACCTAAAGTCGCTTCGGGTGATCCGTCAATGGTTGCAATCGCGTGGAATCTGACGAGGGGGCTGCCGCTTTCGGTGCAGCGCTCGGCGTCGAGCGGGCGCTTCTTCGACGTTTCGTCGACGGTCGACGGTTTGTCTGCGCAGGTCAGGGAGATGTTCACTTTGTGTCGACTAAGCTCGGGTCGTGTCAGTGTTCGCGTACTTCGGTCCGGCAGGGACCTTCACCGAGATGGCGTTGGACAAGATCCTCGCGACCGAAACGGGCGCCGCAGGGGTTCCGCGCCGCGACGACAGTGACGAGGTGTCCAAGGTGGCGGCGCCCAGTCCGGCCGCCGCGATCGCGATGGTCCGCGCCGGAGACGCCGACTTCGCGTGCGTCCCCATCGAGAGTTCGCTCGAGGGATCGGTACCGGCGACGATGGACGCGCTCGTCCCCGACGGTTCCAAGCGTGTGCAGGTCGTCGCCGAAACCGTGCTCGACGTCGCATTCGCCATCGCCGCTCCCACGGCCATCGATGCGTCGCAGGTGAAACGGATCGCCGCGTACCCCGTCGCGTCGGCTCAGGTCCGATCCTCCGTCGAAAAGCTCTATCCGGGAGCCGAATTCGTCATCGCGTCATCGAATGCCGGTGCGGCACAAGATGTTGCCGCCGGTAAGGTCGACGCCGCGGTGACCACGCGCCTGGCAGCAGAACTGTCGGAGCTGACCGTGATCGCCGACGACGTGTCGGATGCTGTCGACGCCACGACGCGATTCCTCCTCGTCGGCAGACCGGTGTCGCCTCCGCCGCCGACCGGCACCGACCGCACCGCCGTGATCCTCGAACTACCGAACCAGCCCGGCAGCCTCATGTCGGCGATGAATCAATTCGCTTCGCGTGGAATCGATCTCACTCGAATTGAATCTCGACCTCGGCGCGACCCGGATACCGGCGAATCCAATCCCGGGCAGTACCGATTCTTTCTCGACGCCGTCGGGCATATCGACGACGACGCGGTGGCCGAAGCGCTCCAAGCGCTCTACCGCGAGGCCGAACACATCGTGTATCTCGGTTCGTGGACGGCGCGTGGGGTGATCGGCTCGCCGCCACCGGACCATCGGCCGGGCAAGGAGTGGGTTTCGGCGATGCGTCGAGGAGTGGGAGATGGTGACGACGTCAAGGATGGTGATGACTGATGGCCCGTCTGTATCTGGTCCGCCACGGCGAGACGACGTCGAACGTGATGCGTCGACTCGACACCGCACTACCGGGCGCCTCGCTCACCGATTTCGGTGTGCGACAAGCGGTTCGGTACGGCCTGGAGAATCCGATCACGCGCACCGACGAGGCCGACACCCCGGTGCTCCTGAGTTCGCAGGCGACCCGCGCCCAGCAGACCGCTGAGGTCATCGCGTCGGTCTGGGGCGCCGACGCCGATATCGTGCCGGGGGTGCACGAGGTGCAGGCCGGCGAACTCGAGGACCGCACCGACGACGAGGCTCACGGCGTCTTCCGCGAAATCATCGACCGTTGGTACTCCGGCGACCCCGACGCTCCGATCCCCGGCGGCGAATCGCTCACGATGGTGTTCGAGCGGTATCTGCCCGCCGTCACCGATCTCGCGCAGCGTTATCTCAGCGGACCCGACGCCCGCGACGTCTACCTTGTCAGCCACGGCGCGGCGATCAGGCTCGTCGCTGCACACCTCGCGGGAATCGACGGAAGGTTCGCGGCCGCAACACATTTGCCCAACACCGGCTCCGTCGAGTTGGAATACACCGACGGCCTGTGGGTCCCGCACCGCTGGGGCGCCACCCGCGCCCCGTTCGAACTCGTCGACGAGCCACTCGTCGCCGACCCGATGGGGTAGGGGGCCGCCGTCCCGGCGTGCGAGGCGGGCGTCGCGCGGGGCCGGGCCGGGCCGTGCCGCTGCGCAGAAAGTGGGGGAAGGTTTGTGCCGCTGTCGGGTTGGGCCCCGCGGGGTGCGGCGCCGACGTGCAGAAAGTAGGGGAA
>NZ_LZMO01000008.1:0-758 GCF_001665715.1 Gordonia sp. 852002-10350_SCH5691597 | reverse complement strand
GCGGTGAACTGCCGGCCGACTCGGTCGGCCGGTTGCGGGGTTTCGGCGCCATCGCTGCGGGTGGTCCTGCGTGTCTGCAACCTCGGTATCCCTTGCAGTCCATCGGCTTTCATCAATCGTTCGACGGTGCAGCGCGCCACGTCGATATCCTTTCTGCGTAGTTCGGCGTGGACCTTGCGGGCACCGTAGACGCCGAGATTGTCGGCGTGCACGGTGCGGATCTCGCCGAGCATCTCCCGGTCACGCACCGTGCGTGGCGCCTCGGTCTTGTTCGCACTCAGGTGGGCTCGTACCGTGGACGGAGCGATCTGGGCGGCCGTGTCGCGTAGGGCCGCGCAGATCGGATCGACTCCGTGTTCGTCGCGAGAAGCGGCGACGAACTCCACGATCAACGCTGTGGGCGGTCGATCTCCGCGGCGAAAAAAGCCGACGCCTGCTTCAAGATCGTGTTCGCCCGCCGCAGCTCGCGGTTCTCCCGCTCGAGCTGCGCGATCCGCTCGGAATCGCTGCTCGTGGTCCCCGGCCGCTGCCCGCCATCGATTTCGGCTTGCTTGACCCAGGTGCGTAGCGCCTCCGGGTGCACACCGAGTTGATCGCCGATCCGTTTGAACGCTCCCGGCCGTGTGGCCGGGTCCTTGCGGGCTTCCACCGCCATCCGCGTCGCTCGCTCCTTCAGCTCAATGCTGTACTTCCGAGGTGCTGCCATGCTCTCCATCCTTCACAGGTTCGAGAGCCTCCGACGAACCCGGGGCGATTCA
>NZ_LZMO01000007.1:0-18668 GCF_001665715.1 Gordonia sp. 852002-10350_SCH5691597 | reverse complement strand
CAGCCTCCGCTGGTCGAGCTTGTCGAGACCACGCTGGTCGAGCTTGTCGAGACCACCCGCCGCTGGTCGAGCCCTCCCGCTGATCGAGCTTGTCGAGATCACACCCCCACCGGCCGCACGCCCGTGTACACGCCCTCGGGCCGAAACCGCAGCCGCTTCTCGCCATACTCCTCGAGCGCGTGCGCGGTCCACCCGACCATCCGCGCGACGGCGAAGATCGTCTCCGCGGCATCGGGGCGCATCCGATAGCTCAGGGCGAGCGCGGCCAACGCGAAGTCCGAGTTGACGAATGTCGACGACCCCAGCGCACCCATCACACTCGACACCGCTCTCATCACACGCGGGTCCCCGTCACCCGCGTCCCGCAGCATTTCCATCAACGTCACCGCGCGCGGGTCGCTCTGCCGGTAGACGACATGCCCGGTACCCGGAATCCGATCGCCCATGCGCAAGCGTTCACCGACAACCGACTCCGGATCGTCGAGAGCTTGGGCAAGAAACCGGTACGCGAAAGTCGTTGCGCCGCCGTGCATCGGACCGTCGAACGCGCCGAGGCCCGCACTGATCACCGCGTACACGCTTCCCCTCGCGCTCGCCGCAACGCGGGCTGCGACCGTTCCCGCGGACAGATCGTGGTCGGCGAGCAGCACGAGCGCCGCATTGAGCATCCCCACCCGCTCCGGCGTCAAGGGCTCGTCTGACAGAAGGGGCCAGAGCCGCGCCGCGAATCCATCAACGCCGACATGAGAATCGTCGACGACTTCGGTTCCGACGATCGCCTCCAGAATCGTCACCGCCTTGTCGGCCACCGCTGCGGGATCGAGTTGATGCCTGCGCGCGTCGTCGGCTCCGAGGAGGTCGACGATCAGCCGGATTCGATCAAGACCCCGCGCGGTCGGGCCAAGCGCGGCGTCGACTCGCCCCGGCACATCGCCGACCACTCCTGGCGGAGTATCTGGCCACGATTGCTCCCACAACAGTGCCGCCACCTGCTCGAATGACATGTCCCGCGCCAGGTCGCCGACGTCGTGTCCCCGGTAGTACAGCCGGTCGTCGTGCAGATAGGACAGTTGCGTCCGGATGCGTTCGACGACGCCCGCCGGCGGCCGTGGACGGCCTTCGGTCAACAACTTCTCGACCTCGTCGACCGGAAACACGCTCCCCGAGACACCGTCGATCCGCTGACTCTGCAACCGTCCACGACTGACGTAGGCGTAGACCGTTGATGTCTTGACCCCCAACACCTTTGCGACCTGTGCTGTCGTCAAGTAGTCGCGTCCGTCATGGTGCACAGGGGTCGGCCAGCGGCGTCGATGAATGCGTTGCACATATTGATTGAATCAACATTGACGATGATGCACCAAGGGGTGATCGTTGCAGTCATGACTGATGTGCTGATCGCGCCCGCAGGCCTCGCGAACGTCGTCGTTGCCGACACCGAAATCGGCGATGTCCGTGGCGATGAGGGCTTCTACCACTACCGTGAATTCTCGGCGCTCGACCTCGCGCGCACCAAGACCTTCGACGACGTGTGGTTCCTGTTCGTGCACGGGCGTCTACCCGACGAGGCAGAGTTGCGCTCCTTCGTCGCGGCGACCAGAGCGCTGCGGACACTCCCCGACGAGATATCCGGCATCCTGGCGACGTCGGCAATGCTCGGTGGAGAACGTGAACTCCTGACCGGTCTGCGCACGGTGATGTCGGCGCTCGGCCCCACCTTCGGGGTGCGGCCCCTCTGGGATTCCGACGCGCAGGCGCGGCAATTCGACGCTCTGCGGGCAACCGCACTCACGCCGACGATCCTCGCAGCGCTGCACCGCATTCGCACAGGCCAGGAGCCGCTTACGCCGCGAGACGACCTGAGCGTCGCAACCAACTGGCTCTACCTCATCACCGGCACCGAGCCATCACGGGAGTACGCCCGCGCCGTCGAGCAGTACCTCATTCTGACCATGGATCACGGATTCAACGCCTCGACCTTCACCGCGCGTGTCATCGCGTCGACAGGAGCCGACGTCCACGCGGCCTTGTGCGGCGCGCTCGGCGCATTCTCGGGTCCGTTACACGGCGGCGCCCCCGATCGCGCGCTCGACTCCCTCGACGAGATCGTCGCCCATGGCGACGCCCTGACGTGGGCGCGCGAGCAGGTGGCGCAGCGTCGTCGGATCATGGGTTTCGGTCACGCCGTCTACCGCACCGAAGATCCGCGATCGGTGCTGTTGCGAGAGGTCGCGCAAGGTCTCGGCGGACCGACGGTCGACGCCGCGATCGCGGCGGAACAGGCGATCGTGCAGGCGTTGGCCGAAGCGCACCCCGACCACCCGCGCTACGCCAACGTCGAGTTCTACGCCGGCGTGGTGATGGACGCCTGCGGCATTCCACGCTCGATGTTCACGCCGACCTTCGCGGTGAGCCGCACGGTCGGGTGGTGTGCCAACATCCTCGAACAGGCGAACAGCCGCAAGATCATTCGGCCCGCCGCTCGCTATGTCGGTCCGCCACCACCCGAGCGGCCACTCGTGATCTGAACGCTCAGGTCAGGACCAACGACGCTTACTCGCGCACCAGAGTCGGTGCGACACTGTACACATGACACGTCGAGCAGTGCTGATCAGAGCCATCAACGTCGGAGGCGCGAAAGTTCCGATGAAGGAATTACGCAGCATCGCAGCCGATCTCGGGGCAACCGACATCTCGACGTACATAGCTTCTGGCAACCTGATCTGCACGCCACCCGCGGCATCGAACCATTTCGACAGAGCACTCGAGGCTGCAATCGAGCAGCGCTACGGATTCTTCCGTGAAGTGATCAGTCGTTCCCGCGACGAGCTCGTGACCGCTCTCGACATCCACCCTTTCGATGTCGTCGACGAGAAGTTCTCCTACGTCTACTTTCTGGTCGACGCGCCACCGGAGGATCGATTGAAAGCGTTCTCGGACAAGGACTTCGGCAATGATCTTTGTGAGGTCGTCGGCTCCGACCTGCACATCCGCTACGCAGAGGGCGCAGGCACCTCGAAGCTGACGGCACCCGTGGTCGCCCGAGGACTCGGCGTACAGGGCACGGGTCGCAACCTACGCACCGTCCGCAAGCTGATCGAGTTGACCGCCTGAGATCACACGCGCCCGATGGTGCTGATCGCGGCGTCGATATCGCTGCGCTGCTGCTCGGCGGGCGTCTCCCACAGCTTCTTCGGTAGTTCCTCGAGTTCGACGATGGCGGCATCGATCGCTTCGAGCTCCGACTCCCGCCCCTCCTCGGGGAGCGTCGAGGCGTGAATGAGCTTGTCGTCCAAGTCGAACACGGCTGCGTCGAGGCGGTCGCGCTCGGCCACCAGGCCGGCGTCGTTGGCGATCCACGGGTTCTGGTGCACGTCGGCAATCGCGTAGCGGATTCGACGGTGCATCCGAGCCTCCCGCGAGGTCGACGTCGTCCAGTCATCCGGGGCGCGGCTCGGCTGGCCGGGGATGAGGTCGTTGGAGCGGGCGAAGCGTCGAACCCGCTTGTCGGAGTCGACGGCGAACCACGCCGCTCCCGCCAGAATGATCAACGCGACCACGATGGTCACGATGATGACGATCCACGCGACCGCGTTCATGACTGGACTCCCTGCACCGACACCTCACCCGACACGGACATAAGTCCGACCTTAGCCGTGGTGACGCGCCGCGACGTCGGGATGCGCGCGTGTCCTCGACTTCCACGCGTTCTCGCCGTACGTCGAGTAGAGCGGATTGGCCGGATCCTCTTCGACACCGCGTGAGAGTTGCGCGAGGTCGGGCGGGAGGGCGAGCGTCGGGACCCGGGCGTCGAGCGCCGGATTGAGGAAGTAGGGGATCGAGATCCGATCGGTGCCCGGCGCCGGGGCGAGCACCCGATGTCGCGTCGCCCGCAGGAAGCCCCCCGTCGCGACCTCGAGCAGTTCTCCGATGTTGACGATGAAGGCGCCCTCGAGCGGCGGCGCGTCGATCCACTCGTCTGCGCCCGCCTCGACCTGCAGGCCTGTCGAATCCGGTTCGACGAGCAGCAGTGTCAGAACGCCTGAATCCTTGTGTGCGCCAACGCCTTGCGATGTCTGGGTGGTGCCCGGATAGCGCACCACCTTGATCAGGGTGGCCGGTGCCGTCGCGAAGGCGTCGTCGAAGACGGTCGCGTCGCCGGTGAGTGCGTGCGCCCAGTGACGCAACAGCTCGAGCCCGACCCCCGACAGCGCTGCGTCCCACTTTTCGAACGCGGGACGCAGCTCCGGAAGGGCAGACGGCCACAGGTTCGGCCCCTGCAGATTCCAATATCCCTGAGCGTTCTCGATCACGTCGCGCTCGGGGCCGATGTCGATCTGTTCGCGCCAGTCGACCTGCGAGTTGGTGAGTTCTCCGCCGAGGCGCGAGTAACCGCGGAAGTGAGGGCTCTCGAGTTGGCTGATCTCCTCCTTGGCTTGCGCGGGAAGCGCGAAGAAACGCCTGGCCAGAGCCAAGATCTCGTCGATCTGCTGTTGCGGGACGCCGTGTCCGACGAGGTAGAAGAAGCCGACTCGGTGCGTCGCGTCGAGGAGCGCGGATTCGAATCCCACGGGATCGGAAGCTGCCGTGGAGAGGTCGATGATCGGTAGACCCATCGGTCCATTATCTACCCGAGCGCAATTCGGCTCCTACGCGCTCGGCACCCTCGCCGCCGCGACCGCGGCAGTGTTGACGCGGGTCAACACTGCGTGCAGCTCTTCGAGATCAGCCAGCTCGACGCCCAGCGCATCGACGACGGCTCCGGGAATCGACAACGCCTGCTCACGCAGAGCACGCCCCGACGACGTGAGTTCGACGTCGACGTTGCGCTCGTCGTCGCCGCGACGTCGTCTCACGATGAGCTGCTGTTGTTCGAGTCGCTTGAGCAGCGGTGAGAGCGTGGCGGAGTCGAGCTGAAGCACCGCGCCAATCTCTTTGACCGCCCTCGGTTCCGATTCCCAGAGCGCGAGCATGACCAGATACTGCGGATGCGTCAGGCCGAGCGGCTCGAGCAGTCGGCGATAGATGCGCAGCACCGAACGATTCGCCACGGCCAACGCGAAACAGACCTGCCGCTCCAGGAGCAGCGGATTGATGCCCATGTCGTGCGGATTGGCCGTGTCCTGCGAACTCACGTATTCAGTGTGTCATATTCAATCGTTCGCTATCGATTGGCGAGGCGCTCAGGTGGCGGTGCTCGGCGCGTCGGGGTCGGGCTGCGACGGCCTGCCCGCTACAAGGTCGGCAAGCTTGAGTCCGTAGGAGCCGAACCGCGCGTCGAAATGCTCGGCGCGATACGTGGCTCGGTTCTGTTTTGCCTTCGAATAGTGTTTGCGTGCCCATCGAGAACCGGGGCGCGCCAACCGAATTGCGCCGATCCACGCGACCGGCGGGAGGTAGGCGCCGATCACCGCCGTCGAATACTTGCCCTTGGCCACGCAGACAAGCAGCACGCCGATGTGCACGACGAGTACCACGAGAATGACGAGATGGCCTGCGCCGAACCGCGCCGATTCGTCGTCGTCGGTGGTGACGGGATTGAGACCGAGCAGCAGGAGCCCGAGTGCCGCCACCGTGAGGGCAACCACCTGCACCGAGAGTTGTCCCTCACGCGACCAGTACACGTCCTGCATGTGCAGGATCATCGCGAACTCGTCGAGCACCAACGACGCCCCGATACCGATGAGCACTGCCGCGATCTCCCCGGCGGGCGCGGTGCCGTCGGCGGCCACGGAGGTGATGGCGCCGATGATCAACAGGATGATCCCGGGTACCGCGTGATGGATGTGCACGCCGCCGGAGACATTGTTGCGGAACGGTCCTCTACCCGCGCGGATCAGGCGGGTGATGACGCGGGTGATGACGAACGTCAGCAGAAACGCCACGAAGAGCAGCGCCAGTGGTAGTCCCGCCGGACCGTGGTTCATTACTTCGGAGTGATCCCGGTGCGCTGCTGCTCGATCTTGAGACAGCGATCCTCGACGTAGAGCAGGCCGGCTTCCTCGGCGATCGCGCGCGCCTCCGGAGACGTGATCCCCAACTGCAACCAGAGCGCCTTCGCGCCCGCGGCGACGGCTTCACGGGCGATCTGCGGGCAGTCGGCCGACGGGCGGAAGACGTCGACGAAATCGACCTGCTCCGGAACGTCGGCGAGGGTCGGGTAGACGGTCTCCCCGACAATCGTCTCGGCAGTGGGATTGACCGGAATGATGCGCCAGCCCAGCGACTTCATCAGCGCGGGAACCCCGTTCGACGGCTTGGCGGGGTTGGCGCTGGCCCCGACGACCGTGATCGTGTCGAAGGTGCGCAGGATCTGTTCGGCGACATCATCGGTGCTCATGGTGTCCAAGTCTAGGTGTGCGCTCCCTGCGCGGCGGGCTGCTCGCCTTCCTCGCTTGTCAACCACGCAACCAGCGACGCCCCGATGATGGCGCACACGAAGCCGACGGCCGCGAGCCACCCCAATCCGTCGACGGCTTTGTCGCCGAGGAACACCACGCCGACGATGGCGGGAAGACCCGTCTCTCCGACGACGAGCACCGCGGTGACGGCGTTGACCGGTCCGATCTGCAGCGCAAGGGTCTGGATGTAGAACGCCATGGCACCCGCGATCGCGATGGTCCACGCCGCCGGATCTTTCAGCACCGTGAGGGGGTCGAACGGGGAGACGCCGTCGAGCACGCGCACCGCAACTGCCAGCGCGCCGTACATGAGACCCGCGATTGCGCCGCCGAAGATGGCTCCGCGGCTTCCGAGTATCCGCATGACCGCGACGCCGAAGACGGCAACCGCGGTGGTGACCGCGAAGAGCGCCCAGTGGAACATCATGTCGGCGTGTGTCGACGCCTCCTTCGACGCCGATGCGCCCAGTACGCACAGTGCGAATACGACGAGGAGTATCGCCGCCCAGTCCTTGGCGTGCAGCGCGGTGTGGAGCATCACCGTGCCCAACAGCGCCGTCACGATGAGGTTGCCCGCCACGATCGACTGCGCGAGGAACAGCGGCAGGAAACGCGCCGCGACCGCTCCGCCGACGAATCCGAGCATCACGGTCAGTGTGCCGAGGAGAAACGTCGGATTGCGCAACGCCGCTAGTGCACCGCTCGCCGATCCGCTGTTGCCGGAGTCCTGTGCCGCCTCTTGTGCCCCTTTGGCACGCAGGACTGTCGAAAGTCCGTATGCCAGTGCTGCAAGGCAAGCCGCGACGATGCCGATGATGTACATGTCATTCGTCGGGGTAGGGCTGATGCGCTCTGCGAGGGTCGCCGTAGGTGATGGCTCGTTCGCTTCGAGTGCCCGTGATCAGCGTTGCAGACCAGGTCACCATTGCGCCCATCCGATTCCGAACGCCTGCGAGGAAAGCCACGTGGATCACTCCCCACGCGAGCCAGCCCAAGGTTCCCGACATCTCCAGCGGACCGCTCTGCACAATGGCATTGCGTCGCGCGATGTAGGCGGCATTCCCGAGGTCGTGATACGTGAACGGCTTACGTTCCGATTGTCCCGCAACGAGATCCGCGATCACGCCACCCACGTGACGTCCACCCTGCATGGCCACCTCGGCCACACCGGGCAGGTTGTTCAACGACGACGTGTCGCCCGCGACGAACACGTCGGGATGCCCCTCGACGGAGAGGTCGTCGCGCACCGGAATCCGCCCAGAACGATCCTGCTCGACGCCGAGCGCCTTGGCGAGAGTCCGTGCGAACGGGACGGCCTCGACTCCTGCGGTCCACAACGTCGTTCTGGCTTCGAATGTCGTGAGTTCGCCGGTCTTCTTGTCCTTGGTCTGAACTGTGTCCTCGCCGACGTCGACGACGTGGACACCGAGATGGGTTTCGACGCCGATCTTGTCGAGGGTGCGCTGCGCCCGCTTCGACAATGACTCACTGAACGAGGGCAAGACACGATCAGACCCGTGGAACAGGAGCACCCGGGCTTCGGTGGGATCGATGGAGTCGAACTCTCGTCCGAGTGAGAGCGTCGCCAATTCGCGTATCTGCCCGGCAATTTCGACGCCGGTTGGGCCGGCGCCCGCGACAGCGAACGTGAGCCATGCCCGACGCTCGTCGGGATCGGTGAGAGTCTCGGCAATCTCGAAGGCGCCCAACACTTGTCGTCGAATCGCAAGTGCGTCGTCGAGTGTCTTCATGCCGATCGAGTTCTCGATCGCGTCGTCGCAGCCGTGATACGCGGTACGCATGCCGGTCCCGACGACGAGGTAGTCGTAGCTGATCGTCGTGGGACTGCCGTCGGCCCCGAGAATGGTGAGAACCTTTGCCGCGACGTCGATATCGTCGGCCTCGCCGAGCACCACGTTGACATTGCGCTGGCGTCGAAGCAGATGCCTGATGGGGCTGGTGATCGCGCCTTCCGAGAGGATGCCGGTTGCGCACTGGTAGAGCAGCGGCTGGAAGAGGTGGCTGGTGCCACGGTCGATGACGGTGACCGAGACCGGCTCCTTCTTGAGTCGCCGAGCGGCGTGTACGCCGGCGAATCCGGCTCCGATGATCACCACGTGCGGCTTGGACGCCATACTTCAGGCTCCCGCACTAGAGGTGGCGGCGGTACGGGAGGTGACGGCGCACGTCGCGGCGCCGAATGCCCCGGTCACCGCGAAGACCGACGGCCATGCGCCGATCTTCTTGGCGAGTGGGTGCGAGAGCCCGAACGCCGCGAGGTAGCCCGTGAGAAGTCCGGCGGCGGGTCCGGGCCCCCGGCTCAGCCACTGCCGCGTGCACCAGGCGCCCGCCAGGCCGAGGACCACGCCCCCGAGAGGACGTTTGCCGGTGTACCGCGCGGTCGCATATCCGCCGATCAAGCCAGCGCTGGCGACACCGACAGTGGGATCCACATGCATGCCGGTCAGCCTAGCAATCTATTCCGCGCGGTTGCGTGGTTGCGCCTTCAGTCTCCACTCCACCGCGCCTTTTCCTGCCACACTGGAGTTATGGGTGATCAACCCGCAATCGTGCTCGTGTCGTCCGGCCACTCAGAGCAACTTCGCGGTGAGTTCGGTCGGTATCTCCGCGACTATCGCATCGAGTGTGCGGAGTCGGGGGTCGGAGCGATAGTGCTCCTCGGCAGCCTTGTGGGCGACGGGGTTCCGGTGGCGCAGATCGTCGTGGAGTCCGAGTTGCCGGACATGTCGGTGTTCGAGGCGCTGAGCACTTTTCGTTCCATCGTGCCGACGGCCAAACGCGTCGTCATCATCTCGTGGGAGAACTTCGGCACCCACATCGAGATGCTGCGACCCGCCCTCGCGAAAGGCAAGTTCGACACCTTTCTGCTGATGCCGCGTGGCGCTCGCGACGAGGAATTCCACTACGCGATCACCGAGATGCTGTCCGACTGGGGTGCGACCGTCGCGACCCCGGTCGTCGACTCCGTTCGCGTCATCAGCGACTCGTCGTCGGCGCTCACGCTGGGCATCCGAGACCTCCTCGACCGCATGGGGATGCCCAATCGGATGTACTCCAGCGACAGTGTCGAGGGGCAGGCGGCGCTCGCGCTGTACGACTCGGGTGGCGCACCGGTTCGGTTTCCGCTCGTCCAGTCCATGGCCCCGAAGTTGCGCAACCGTGTGATCTCACCGGGCACGCCACGCGACGTATCGGCGCTCATCTTCGGACGGCCATCGGATGTGGACGAGGACGAGGTCGTCGATCTGGCGATCGTCGGCGCAGGACCCGCGGGACTCGCGGCCGCCGTGTACGGCGCGTCGGAGGGCTTGTCGACGGTGGTTCTGGAATCCGATGTCGTTGGGGGACAAGCTGGTACGAGTTCGATGATCCGCAACTACCTAGGCTTCCCGCGTGGCATCTCGGGGATGCGTCTCGCGCAGCGTGCACGTACGCAGGCAACACGTTTCGGTGCGCGCTTCTACTCCGGGTGGCCTGTCGACGAACTGCGACTCGGCGTCGACGATGCACCGCATCGCCTCTGCACCGAGGGTGGCGACGTGCTTGCGAGGAGTGTGCTCATCGCGAGCGGTGTCGCGTATCGACGGCTGGGCGTCGAATCGCTGGAATCGCTTGTCGGGTCGGGTGTGAACTACGGTGCGGGAATGTCCGCGGCACGCGAGATGGACGGGCGCGACGTGTTCGTCGTCGGTGGTGGAAATTCTGCCGGGCAGGCCGCGATTCATCTCGCCCGCTTCGCGCGCTCGGTGACGATTCTGATTCGACGGTCAGACCTCACCGAGACGATGTCGCAGTATCTGATCGGGGAGATCGCGTATCACCCGCGGATCGATGTGCGTGGTACCACCGAGGTCATCGACGGCGGTGGCGATGGCCAACTCGAATGGCTGGAGTTGTGCGACACCGTCACTCGCGCCAGCGAGCGGGTGAGCGCAGGCGGACTGTTCTTGCTGATCGGTGCCGAACCGCATTGCGACTGGCTGCCCGACACGATTGCGCTCGACGATCGCGGCTTCGTACTGACCGGACGCGACGTTCCGAAGGATCAGTGGCCCGGCGAACTCCCGCCACCGAATCTCGCCACAAGTGTCGCAGGGGTTTTCGCCGCGGGCGACATCAGGGCACAGTCGATGAAGCGTGTCGCCGCATCGAGTGGCGAGGGAGCAAGCGCCGTCCCGATGGTGCACGCGTGGTTGGCCGCTCGGCGGACAGCATCAGCCGAGAGCTGACGTCACTTGTGCTGCAGCACTTCTCGTGTGTCGAGCTCGTCGAGGAACTCTTCGACGCGCGGCCACGTCTGTTCCGCAGCGGCGTCGCCTGCGATCAGGCCGAGATGACTGGTCTCGACGGTCTGGAAGTGCACGTCGGTTGAGCCGCTGAGAAGTTCGACGCCGTGGTGAGCGGCTTCCCAGCTCGCGATGGCGTCGCGGTGGCTGCCGAAGAGTTGGATGGGCTTGCGGATCGTCGTCAGATCGACAATGCGACCATCGAAATCGACTACACCCGAAGCTAATTCGTCGCGGTAGACGAAGTTCTCCCACATCTGTAGCGACACCTTGCCCGCATAGCCCGGCATGGCGTTCTGGAATCGGTCGATGACCTGCATGCGAGCGAGCGCCTCGTGGTCGTCTGCGTTGCGCAGGATGTAGAGCGGCTTCTTGAGTTCGCGGTCGGCGGCCAGCGCGCGGTAGGCGATACGCACCAGTGGCGCGGGAATGCCGCCCATCACCTTGAGCGCGCCCGTGATCGGCACACCGCCGACCGGTTGCATGACCCGTTTGACGAGCGGGTACGGCGTCACGGCGTCGTAGTCGAGCGGTGTACCGATCGCGGTGATCGAGCGCACCGGCAGGTCTGGGTGCGCCGCGATCATCAGGAGCGACACGGTCCCGCCCAGGCTCCACGCGGCGACGTCGACCTCATCGGCGGAGTAGTCGGTGAGCACTCGGTCGATCGCCTGCGGAACGATGTCGTCGAAGTAGGTCTCGAAGCCGACCTGCCGGTGTGCCTGCCCGACGTCGCCGAAGTCGACGACGTACGGGATGCGTCCCGCGGCGAGGAGATGCTCGACTGCCGATTGCCCCGGCCCGAGGTCGTAGCAGCGAGCAGGCACCGCGAGCGGCGGGACCAGCAGGATCGGCGGCCTGCCTGATGCGCGGGCGGCGGAAACCTGCTCGGCGGTGCCGTAGCGACGCAGCGTGCGCTGCGGATCGTCGAAGAAGGTGACGTGAGGGGTCTCGGTGTCTGGTGCAACCTGATGTCCGCCGAGGATGCGTGCCAGTGTCTGCACTCGTTTCCAGCGTGACGCGGCCATCTGCTCTCCTCCATCTCGGTGATCGAACAGCAATCTACGCGACCGGCGTAACGGCATACTCGGGGTATGGAGGCAACAGGTTCAGGAGTGGTGGCGGTCGTCGGAACGTTGAATCTCGACCTGGTGGTCACACTCGCCCACAGACCCGCCGTCGGTGAGACGGTCCTCGGTCGGTCGTTGACCGAGCGTCCCGGCGGCAAAGGAGCCAATCAGGCACGAGCCGCCGCCGCGGCCGCGTCAACCGCGCTGGTGGGTGCGACGGGCACCGATGCGGCTGGAGACCGGTTGGTGTCTGATCTCGTCGACGTGGGCGTCGACGTCACGTACGTGCGACGGGTATCGGGCACCAGCGGCCATGCGGTCATCGAGGTCGACGAGGATGGCGACAACAGCATCATCGTGATCTCCGGCGCCAACAGCCAACTGACCCCCGACGACGTCGGCGCGGCACTCGACGCGCTGCGCCCCGCCGTCGTGATGACGCAGTTGGAATCGCCCACCGAGGTCACCGCTGCAACCGCGACGTGGTGCCAAGACAGCGAGATTCGATTCGTCCTGAATCCCAGCCCGACTGCACCGGTCGACCCGTCGATCCTCGCCGAAGCCGACCCGCTGATCGTCAATCAGATCGAGGCGGCGTACTACGCAGATTTGTCAGAGGATGCCGAGCCGTCTGACCTCGCGCGAAAGTTGTTGACTATCAGCAGATCCGTGATCATCACGCGAGGTGGCGACGACGTGGTGGTCGCCGGGAGCGGATCGCTGGACATCCTCGACGTTCCGCAGGTCGACGTGGTGGACACCACGGGTGCAGGCGATGTCTTCGCGGGCACGCTTGTTGCGCATCTCGCCAACGGCACAACGCTTCTCGACGCCGCACGCGCCGCGAACAGGGCGTCGGCCGATCACGTTTCCGCGTCGAGATGAGTCGTGTTGGCTGTGGGCCGCAGCATCGACAATCGGCTTATTGTGCGGGCCGCATCGGGCGGTGACCGCTTCGCGCGGAGGATGTCGCGTGGAGTTCCCTGAGACACAATGTTGAGAACGATGTCCCGGTCACAACAGATGTCGACCAGATTTCCCAAGCGCTGCAGTGGTTCTCGGTCCACGAGGGCGAGGTCGGGTACGTCGCGGAGAGTGATCTCGCGGAACCGCTCGGTCAGCGCGAGGTACTCCCGCATCCCCAGCGGCCGCTCGCAGAGCTCGACGAACGCAACTGCCGCCGCCGTGGCGTTGTGTAGAACCGCGACCGACTGGCCGTTCATATCGATTTGTGTGGGCAACATCCGCGTGATCTGCTCAGACTCCGTCGATGACCAGGTTCCGGATGCGAAGCCGTGACGTATCGGGCCATTGCACCTTCGGTAGTCGTCGCCCTCCCCGATCCAGATCACCGAATACTCTCGCTCAATGAGATCGATCGCCTGTTGAAAGCGGTCGTGCATCAACGGGTTTGGCAGCAGTTGTTGCGGGGGGTAGTTCGACGTCGCTATGAACAGTGTCCCGTCGCGGGCGATGCGTCGAAGAGTTGCGGTGAGGTAGATGGCGTCGGCGACGCCGACGGTGGCGCACGCGCGCTGACACACGGCGCCGTCGACCGTGCGGCCGCACTGCCGAAGGGCTCGACGTCGTACTACTTCCGGACGCGCGAGGCGCTGATCTCGGCGACCATTGGACGGGTCCGCGAGCGCTCGCGTGAAGCCATGGACAGAGCTGGGCCGCCCGCAGAATTGACTGCCGACTCCGCAGCGGCGTTCATCGCGGAGCAGTTGGAGGCCTTCGACGGCCCGCGCCGCGCCGATGCACTCGCGATGTTCGCTCTGCTGCCGGAAGTTCGTGAGAACGATTCGCTGCGAACAGAACTCGGCTCATGCTTGTTCTCGCTGGAGCGCGCCACCTCTCTGCTCGCAGCGTTGGGGTCGCGCCACCCCGCGGCCGACGCCACCGACCTCATCACCTTTCTATCCGGGATGGTGTTCGACACGCTCTTCGGACTACGGAGTCAAGCAGCCAGCGGCGTCCGGCCCGTACCAGAGTCAATCGGGAGGATGCTTGTGCAGATGACCCGCGCCTCGGGCTGATCGTCGCGGGACCCGTCTAGCCAGCCACTGATAGAGAAGGAGAAGCGCATGCAGCCGCCGTCGCGTGCAGTCGTGTTGTCGGGATGCTCAGGCGGCGGCAAATCAACTGTGCTGGAGGCTTTGGCATCTCGCGGATTCACCACAGTCGAGGAACCGGGCAGACGGATAGTTCGTGACGAACTCGCCAATGGCGGTCGCGCGTTGCCGTGGGTGGACGCCGCTCGCTTCGCTCACAGCTGCGTCGAGACGGCACGAGCCGACCTTGCCCACCACAATCGTGACGACTGGGTGTTCTTCGACCGTGGCCTCGTCGACGCCGACACCGCACTGTGTCACTACGAGGGCGGTCATGACGAGAGCCCAACTGCCTGCTCGATCGATGAGTTGCAGAGTTATCACCAGCGGATCTTCCTCACGCCGCCGTGGCCGGAGCTGTACGCCAATGACGAAGAACGCCAACTGAATTTCGCAGACGCCGTTGACGAATACTCGCGTTTGCTCGACGCGTACGCAAGGCTCGGCTACAGCATCACCGTTCTCCCGAAAGTGGGCGTCACCGAACGCTGCGACCTGATACTGGCCGAGCTGAACCTTCTGCGATCGCTCTGATTCGGAATGCCGACCGACTTCGGAATTAGTTGCGCGACTTTTACATCAGATGATCTCCACAGCCCGCTGAGCAAGAAGCGAAAATTGTCAGACCTCGCCTGTATGTTCGATGTATGTCCTTGGAAACCTTCTCCGACCCGGCCGGCGCGGCCGACGCCACGGGCGCACCCGCGTCGCAGCCGCCGGTGCTCGCTCGCGTCGCCGAGGACGAATCCCTGTCGAAAACCGATCTGGTCGAGGTGATTGCGCACTGCGCCTCCACCATTGCTTCTGCACAGTTTCGACTACTGACGGCCATCAGTCTCATCCACGAGGAACATGAAGAAGACTACGGCGTCGAGATCGGTGAACTCACCGACGGCCAAGCAGACTCACCAGAAGCTGTGCGCAAGTTTGCTGCTCGAGGACTGACCGGCGACAACCCCCGCGCACAGTACGGGCCCAACGGGTTGGAACGCACCATCGCCGACGTCGGCGCCGTGTTGTCGATACCGCCTGGCCGGGCACGCGAGTTGATCATCGACGCCCACGCCCTGCGCTACCGACTCCCCTACACCTCCTCACTCCTCGCCTGCGGACGTATCGACCTGCAGCGGTTCCACATCGCTGTCGCGCGCACCAGCCTGTGCGGACCCGACACCATCGACGAGGTCGACGCCCGCCTCACGGCCGCCCTCTCAGCCCGTGACCATCTGTCAACGACACGATTTGCTGCGCTCGTCGATTCTGTTGTCGCCCAAGTCGATGCCGAAGCCGTCAAACGACGTCGTGCCCGCATCGACGCCGACCGCAACGTCCAGGTCCGCCCCGACCGGTGGACTCCCGGCCAATCCCGACTGACCGGCACCGTGCCCGCCGCCTCCGGCGCGTTGATCGACCAACGCCTCACCCAACTCGCCGCCAGCGTCCACGACGCCGACCCCCGCACGCATGCACAGCGTCGCGCCGATGCGCTGACCGCATTCGCCAACGGCGACACCACCCTCGCCTGCCGATGCGACACCTGCACCAGCCCCGACGCCGCTGACGTCGACACCACCGAACCCACCCCGACGCCTATGCCAGCACCGGTGGGTCCGCGCGCAATGATTCATGTCGTCGCAAATCAATCGACCCTTGACGGCCAGGACGATCAGCCCGGCTACCTCGATGGTGTCGGAGTCATCGACGCCGACGCCGTCCGTGAGTTGGCCGTCGACGCAGCATTCGACTACCTGGACACCGGCGTCGGCAGCGTCGATCCACTGCACCCCGACCACGCCGCGGCCGCCCGCTCGGCGCTGCGCTACGTGCCCAGCAAGAAGCTTCTCGCCCTGGTCCGCTCGGGTGAACTGTGCTGCACGTTCCCCGGTTGCACCAACCCGGTGTGGCAGGCCGACGTCGACCACAGCACCCCGTTCTCCCACCGCAACCCGGCAAGCGGCGGGTTGACAGTGCGCACAAACCTCAAACCACTGTGCCGATTTCATCACCGCACCAAAACGTTCGGCCGCTGGCGTGACTACCAACTCGACCTGCAAACGGCGATCTTCGTATCCCCCACCGGGCACACCTTTGTCGGCAACGCCTTCGGCGGACTCGATCTGTTCCCCAAACTCATCCCCGCCAAACCACCAGATCATCCCGCGCGTCGAACCATCGACACCATCCACGCCCGACGACGCGCGAAAGTCGCACGCGCCGAAGAGAAGTGGAACGAAGAAAACCCGCCTCCCTACTGATCACAATGCAGTGATCTGAGCGGTCGCGGCGTGCTGACGTCACGCCCGGAATGGAGGTGCACTTCCAGCGGATGGATGTCGCGCGAGGCATCGATTCCGAAGCGTTCGTAACCTCACCCGAGGGACCCGGGGAAGTGAGCCGCGAATATCGTCACGTCACCCCGACGTTTCGCGGTCAGCCCTGCGCCGCACCCAGCTTGTCGGCGGGGGTGAACGGAGTGGGGACCGAGCCCACGTCGACGGCAAGCGCGAGTGTCTCGCCGATCGTCGGTGCGTGCTTGAACAGGTTGTGTCCGGCGACTGCCAGGACCGGTCCGTTCTGCCAAATCCCGACGCCGTCGTCGCCCCACGGCAGCGTGGTGACCCAACAGTGCACGATGCCTGTCGGCGTCGAATCGAATCCTGGGAGTGCGCGCGACACATAGGCGCGAGCGTCGTGGGCAAAGCGGGCGAGCGTATCACCGTCGACGATCGTCCCGTCAGAATCAGCATCGACCGAATCCGACAGTCCCAGACCATAAGCCGAACGGTCCGGGTATGCGGCCGCGTAAATTCCACTGAAACCGAACTGCCCGCTACCGTCCTGCAACGTCGGCAGACGACCGATACTGGAGTCGCGCACCGCGAACGACACTCGCACATGTGCGCCGAGTTGCACCGGGATCTCGATGCCAACCGAGCGGGCTAACGCCGCCGTGCCCCTACCGGCACACACGACGGCCGCCCCGTGATCGCCGACCAGTGTAGGACACCGCACCTGCACGCTGTCGTCGACACTCCTGAGCGAGATAACCTGTTCGCGCACAACACGATCGCCCAAACTCTGACTGAGCAGTTCGATGGCCGTGCGTGTGTGGATGGAGCCCGCGGCGGGATCGAACACCGCGGGGCCGTCGTAGTCGGCCAACTGCGGCAGTAGCGAATGCAACTCGTCCGAATCGATCTCGCGCGCCCCGATCTCCGAATACTGTTGCATCGCAGGCAATCTCCGCACTGCTGTGTCCCCGAGAGCGAGACCACCGTCGCCGGACACCAACGGCGCGCCGAGTTCGTCTTCCCATCGGCGCCAGTGCGCTCGAGCGCGCACAGCGAGTTCGACGAGGCGCGGGTCGTCGTGCGCGTGCCGGAAGATCCGTGACTGCCCGGCCGACTGGCCGAATCCCGGTGTTCCGGTCTCGTACACAGTGACGGTCGATCCCTGTTGGGCGAGCTGATATGCAGTCGAGAGTCCGATGATCCCGGCGCCTATCACTGCAACGTCTGACGTCAGTGCCATGCCTTCACCGTACGTCTGTCCTGCGCATCCGCGTGCGGATCGGCGTAGCGATATCGACGCGTACGGTCGAAGTAGGGGATGACAAACGAGAGGAATCGTGTCACATGGCAGACGAACTCAACGGAATCACCGTCGCCTTTCTGGTCGCACCGGAGGGTATCGAGCAGGTGGAGCTCACCGAACCGTGGCGCGCCGTCGAAGAAACCGGCGGCACACCGAAACTCGTATCCACCAGCGACGGCGAAGTGCAGGCATTCAACCACCTCGACGCCGCCGACAAGTTCAGCGTCGACGCGACAACCGATTCGGTCAGCGCAGCCGACTTCGACGCACTAGTGCTACCCGGCGGCGTTGCCAATCCCGATTTTTTGCGTACCGACGCTTCGGCCGTCGCCTTCGCGAAGGGTTTCTTCGACGCGGGCAAGCCCGTCGCGGCGATCTGCCACGCACCGTGGACGCTCGTCGAAGCCGACGTCGTACGCGGTCGCACGCTCACGTCGTGGCCGAGCCTGCAGACCGACATCCGCAACGCGGGCGCCACCTGGGTCGACGAGGAGTTGGTCGTCGACCGCGACGGCCCCAACACCCTCATCACGAGCCGCAAGCCCGACGACCTCGCGGTCTTCGACGCTGCACTGGTCGCCGAGTTCGGCCGGAGCAAGGTGTCGAACCGATGATCTGTTCGGGCTTTGTGCCGGTAACCGGTCGAAAGCCCGAACAGAAGGCCTGCGACTTCCGACCTACTTCCCCTCCCGGTCGTCGAGTTCAGCTGCGATGTCGGCGGGAAAGCCGCCGGTGGCGACCGGGCCCCACGACGTCGGCGTGATGCGGATGAGCGACTTCTTCTGCACCCGCATCGCGGCGCGGTACTCCTCCCAGTCGGGGTGCTCACCCGAGATCGAGCGGAAGTAGTCGACGAGGACATCCTCCGCCTCAGGCATGTCGAACACCTCGGCGGTGCCGTTGACCTGTACCCACGGCCCGTTCCATTCATCGGACACGACACACACGCTGACGTCGGGGTTCCGCCTGGCATTCGACGTCTTGGCCCGCCCGGGGTACGTCGCGATGACAATCCGTCCCTCGTCGTCGACCCCGCCGGTCACCGGTGAAAGCTGAGGTGAGCCGTCACGTCGCTGGGTGGCCAGCAACATGCGGTGTCGCGGGCGGAGGAACTCGAGGAGTGCGCTGTGATCGACGGCGTCGGCGGTCGTAGTGTCGGGTCATGGCCCGAAACATTGCGAC
>NZ_LZMO01000006.1:0-38935 GCF_001665715.1 Gordonia sp. 852002-10350_SCH5691597 | reverse complement strand
TGGGCACAGCTGGCATCCTTCCAGGCCGCCCGGCAGGGCAAGCCAGATCAGATGTCACCTACTCGTGCACCAGCCCCCATCGATAACCGCCGCCATGGTGTAGGGCAGGGTTACGGTGCGGATCTGAGAAACCGAAGACTTGCCCGCCGGAGAGACGGCAGGGAAGTCGATGGCAACCAGACCGGTGCCGAGAAGTGCTGCAGCGCAGAGCGTTAAAGACCTGGTACGAAGACGTGATGCGGGCATCGGGCAGATTCCTGTCAGTTGCCCCCCTTGACTACAGAGTAGATACAAAAATCGATTCGGGTGAGTTAATTGGGGGTTACTGAACGGTTCGGAGCGGATTCGACTGCGGATTTGTGGATGGGTTTCATGTTGCGGGTTCACAGAAGGGTTTCAGGTTGTCCCGGTTTCAGGTGGGGAGTCGCGCCACAACGCAAAGATGCCCCCGCCGGTGAAGGCGGGGGCATCTGAGGTGGTGCAGCAGGTGGAGCCGAGTGGCGACCGACGTGTCGGGCGGCGTGCTGTCAGATGGCGACGGCTTGGCTGGGCGACTCGATGGAGACGTCTGACTCCACCATCATCCGGACCAGCGACTTGAAGTCGACGCGAGGTTTCCAGCCAAGCTTCTCGTGCGCCTTGGTGGAGTCACCGATGAGGAGGTCGACCTCTGCGGGGCGGAAGAACGCAGGGTCGGTCTCGACGTACCGCTTCCAGTCATCGATTCCGACGGTCTCGAAAGCGACGTCGAGCAACTCGCGAATCGTGTGCGTCTCCCCGGTCGAGATGACATAGTCGTCGGCCTCGTCCTGCTGGAGCATCCTCCACATCGCGTCGACGTAGTCTCCGGCGAAGCCCCAGTCGCGCTTCGCGTCCAAGTTGCCCAGAACCAGCTTGTCCTGGAGGCCCAGACTGATGCGTGCCACGGCCTGTGAGACCTTTCTGGTCACGAATTCAGGCCCGCGCCGCGGGGATTCGTGGTTGAACAGAATGCCCGAGCTCGCATGCATGCCGTACGACTCGCGATAGTTGATCGTCATGTAGTGCCCGTAGACCTTGGCGACGCCGTAGGGCGAGCGCGGCCAGAGCAGCGTCGACTCACGCTGAGGGACGTCTTGCACCTTGCCGAACATCTCCGAGCTCGACGCTTGGTAGAAGCGCACAGCCTTGCCGGAGTCGTCGGAGTAGAAGCGTACGGCCTCGAGCATATTGAGAACGCCGAGACCTGTTACTGCACTTGTCAATTCGGCGTTGTCCCAGGAGTATGCGACAAACGACACCGCACCGAGGTTGTACACCTCGTCGGGCTGAGCCTTTGCCAGTGCCCTGATGAGGCTCGCCAGGTCGAGAAGATTGCCGCTGAGGATCTTCACGTACGGGTGACTGCGTCGCAGTGCCGGCAGCTTGGGGTTGTTCTGCCCACGGATCAGTCCGTAGACCTCGTAACCCTTCTCATGCAGCAATTCGGAGAGATAGAGCCCGTCCTGGCCGGTCACGCCCGTGATCAGTGCGGTTTTCAACGTGTGTTCACCTCAATGCTTGCCAGCAGCCGTGTAGATCCGGCGTCTGAGTGTTTGGACTAAGCAGGAGCAACAACAGGGTCTGCAAAGTGTGCGCGCTTGAATTACAACTGATTTCTGCCACCCCGGCAACCGTAGTGGCGGTAGTCACAGACGATGACAAAACTGTATCAGGAGATGCGAAACATTCGCGCCATCAGCGACGATATGAACTCAACGCCTGCGGCCCATTTAACTCAATCTCACAGGAAACCTGCGGTATCGGGAGGGCTGCATAGGAATTGCTTGTCACTCCAATGTCGATCTGACCGCAGGCAACCAGGCGTGACGCACTGCAGATGTTCCCTTCTGTTCACTCAATGGAAACACGGGATTAGCTGGGGCGAAACGCAACGTGACGTCGACATTCGTCGATGTCAGCGCTAAACGTGATGGTCCGCACATGGCTGTAACGACCGCGATTCGTCGGTCGAATGGTGTGATAGACACGTGGAGACGGTGACAATGTCCGATTCTGTCGTCTGCGCGCGTCAAGCATCTCGGCTGCCAGATTTTAATGTCAGAGCCGCTCGCTGGAAGGAATACTCTCCGCGACTGGGTTACGCTTGCGCGGTGTGTATCGGGAGATGATCTTCGGATTCAACGATGAACCGAGCAGAACACTGTGTATTGCCCTCTTGAGTCAACGTCCACGAATGGCGGTTTCTAAGAAATCATGCGCCTCGCAATAGCTCATGACTACCTCACGCAAAGGGGTGGCGCCGAGAAGGTCGTCTTGGCACTGGCAAAAGCGTTCCCCGACGCGCCCATCTACACCACCCTCTTCGATGCGGACGGTACGTATCCCGAGTTCTCCTCCATGGACATTCGGCCCAGCTTTCTCAACCATGTGGGCCCCCTGCGTCGAAACCATCGGGCGGCGCTCCTCGCGCTACCGCCTGCGGCACGGTCGGTGAAGATCGACGCAGATGTCGTGATCGCGAGTTCGAGCGGCTGGTCACACGGGTTTCAGACGACCGGGCGCAAGATCGTCTACTGCTACTCGCCTGCCCGATGGCTCTACCAGACCGATGCGTATCTCGGTGACGGGGCCGGACTGGCCAAGCGGGTCACGCTGGCACTCATGGCGCCATCACTACGTCGCTGGGACCGCAGAGCAGCAGCGCAATGTGATCAGTACCTCGCCATCTCACGCGCCGTCGCAGGCAGAATCAACGACGTGTACGGCCTCGACGCGGCCGTGCTGCCGGCGCCGGTCACACTCACCGCACTGCCGGATTCCGCGATGGAGACTGTCCGCGAGATCGAGCCACTTGTGCGAGAAGGGGACTCGTTCTACCTGTGCGTTTCTCGATTGTTGGCCTACAAGAACGTAGACAAGGTGCTCGACGCTTTCGCCGGCAGTGGACGCAAGCTCGTCGTGGTCGGGCGTGGACCCGAGCGCGATGCGCTTGTGGCAAAGAACCTTCCGAATGTGACCTTCCTCCAGGATCTTTCGGACGCGCAGATGTCGTGGCTCTATCGGCACTGTCGTGCAGTGGTCGCGGCCAGTCTGGAGGACTACGGCCTCACTCCTCTCGAGGGCGCGATCTACGGGAAGCCCTGCGCCGTGCTGCGTTGGGGTGGCTTCTTGGACACAGTCGTCGAAGGTGTGACTGGGGTCTACTTCGACAATCCCGATCCGCGCTCGATTGCTCAGGCGGTGTCCTCGTTGGAGGAGATCGAATGGGATCCACGCGTGATCGCCAACCACACGTCCCAGTTCAGTGAAGAGATGTTCAGTTCGCAGATGCGCCACCACGTCGACAAGCTGGTGCAGTACGCATGAGCGCGTCAGCGCCGATAGCGCTCATCACAGGTGTCGAGGGCCAGGACGGCTGGTATCTGAGCCAGTTGCTGAAGTCCCAGGGTTACGAAGTGCACGGTACGGTTCACCGCAAGCCGAGCATCGGGGACGAGACCGTCGAACAACTGATCGCGAACAGAGTGGGCATCCACGTCGCTGATGTGGTCGATGCCGACAGAATGCGAATGCTGTTCGACGCTGTGCGGCCCGATCACGTCTTCCACCTCGCAGGCGTGTCATCGGTTGCGCGGTCGTGGGAAGACCCGGTCGGCACGACTCGCACCAACTCCATGGGCACAGCTGTGGCGGTCGCCGAGGCCCTTCGGTTTCAGAGCGTGTCCGGTAAACCCGTCACGTTCGTCAACGCGTCGAGCGCAGAGGTGTTCGCGGGATCTGGCCGCGTTCCGATCGACGAGACGGCACCGATCGCACCGATCACTCCGTATGGCGCGTCCAAAGCGCTCGGTCACACGCTGTGTGTTGCCTACCGGGCCAAGGGCCTCGCCGCGTCGAATGTGATCTTGTTCAACCACGAATCGCCGAAGCGGCCCAACACCTTTGTGACCGGTCGGATCGCGGAAACAGTTGCGCGGATCGCGGCAGGGAGCTCCGAGACACTCTCGCTGGGCAACTTGAGCGCGCAGCGTGACTGGGGGTGGGCACCCGACTACGTCGATGCGATGCGTCGGATCGCACTGACCGGACGCGGCGAGGACTACGTCGTCGCTACCGGAACGCTGCACTCTGTCGCCGATTTCGTTGCCGCGGCGTTCGCATCCGTCGGTATCGAGGATTGGGCGCAGCGAGTCGAGGTGGCAGATCACCTCGGGCGACCCAACGACGCCGCGGTGCTCGTCGGCGACTCGACGCGGTTGCGTACCGAGTTGAACTGGGCACCGACGCGGACGTTCGAACAGATCGCAGAGTCCATGGTCAATCACTATGCGCAGAAAGAGATGGCATGACGGTGGAAAGCGCCCGGCAGGATGAAACGGGTTCTGAGCAGAGCGAGCCGACGATCACGCTGCCGCAGCGAGACGACTTCACGCCGCGCTACGACTTCAACGACATCAGTAAGTTGGGCAAGGCGCGCAACAGGATCGGCATCCTGCTGTACAACTCGTTGATCACGCACATCCCGTCGCACACTGTGCGGCAGGGGTTTCTGCGAGCCTTTGGCGCGAAGATCGGGAAGGGCACATCGATTCTTCGTGGCTGCCTCTTCTTCGACATCGACCAGGTGCGGATCGGCGACTACTGCTCCATCGGATTCCGATGCCTGTTCGACGCTCGATCGGGCATTCTGATCGGCGACAACGTGGTGATCGCATCGGACACACAGATCATCGCCGGGCACCACGACCCCAACAGTCCAACCTTTGCGCCGATTCTCAATCCGGTGCGGATCGGTGACTACGTGTGGCTGGCAAGTCGGTCGACCGTGCTCGCGAACGTCGACATCGGTCGAGGTGCGGTGGTTGGTGCGTGCGCACTGGTGACGAAGCCGGTGCACGACCTCGAGATGGTTGCCGGTGTGCCTGCGAAGGTTCGCTCCATGCGAGACCCTGATGCGTTGCAGTATCGGCCGTTCTATCGGCCGCTGCTGTACTGACGATCAGAACCCGGAGAGGCGATCGGAACACGGAGAGGATGCCGCTGCTGTGAATGCAGGATCGGTGAATGCAGGATTACGAGTGATCTACGTTGCGCCCGAGGCTGCCGCGGGTGGCGTCGGTGCATTTGCTGACCTCTTGCTGCCTGCAATCCGTGACCTGGTCGGCGACGTCGTCGAGATCCGCCACGGTAAGCCGGGATCGGACACTGTTGCGCAACTGCGTGCGCGTCGTGCTCAGGTCACCGAGGCGATCGCCGGTGCAGGTGGTCGCGACGTGATCGTGCACAGCGAACTGTCCGGCGGTTCGGTCGAATCTCTGTGGCCGACTGCGCGTCTGGGCGTTCGGTCGACGGCAGTGGTACATGACCCACCCAATCTGGTGTGGTGGCCATTTCGGACCAAGTTCTTGGCGGACCGCCGGGTACTCAACCACGGCCTGCATTTCGGTGCGCGCCCGGTGTCACATCAGGTCGAGAAGTACCTCGGTGCCCGACGTGAGTACTTTGCGCTCAGTGAGATCGGCGCCGAGTCGATTCGCCGCCGATTCCCCGGGGCCACCGTGAAGCGGACCTACCACCCGACCACCACGAGCGTCGAGCTGCCAGAGCCCTCGTTGCGGCCGCGTGCAGTGGGACTCTTCGGGATCGTGTACCGGGGCAAGGGTTTTGAGCACATTGCCCGAATCCGTGAGGTGCTGCCCGACGACATCGAGATCCGCATCGCAGGTCGCGGGACGGAGTCGATTCCGTCATCGCCGGGCGTCACCGTCCTCGGCACGCTCGACGAGGAGCAGCTCGCGGAGTTCTTCGGCTCGATCCAAGCGCTGCTGATGCCGTACGGGCGACGCAGCCCGTACGGGATCGCATACCCGGCGTCAGCGGTTGCGGCGCAAAGCATTTCCCATCAAACGCCCTACATTGCGACCGATCACGGAGCGCTCGGTGAGCTTGGCGCCGAGGGCGGAGCCATCGTCGTGCCGGGCGAAGCGGACGACCTCGCGGGACTCCTGGCCGCGCAGGCGACACAGTTGCTCGACGATCCGGCCCGCATCGGAACCCTCCACGACGAACTCGTGCGCATGTGTAAGGAACGCACACCCAAGCAGGTTGCGGAAGTGCTCGTAGAAACGTGGTCACGGTGAGCCCGTTCGCGGCGGCTCGCGATCTGGCACAGTCGCATTCGCACATCACGAAGGCAGTCGTCGCGGCCATGTGGACGTATGGCGGACGTGGGATCGGGCTGCTGTGGACGCTGATCCTGATCGCCAAGCTCGGCATCGGTGGCTACGGGCAGTACGCCATGGCGTTCGCCCTTGCCGCCATCGCAGCGGCTCCCGTCGACAACCCGTTCAGTGTTCGCGCCATTCGGGAGAGCGAGTCCCGCTTTCTCTCGGAACGATCGGGTCGCGTTCTGGTCGGTCTGACGGCAATGGTCGCCGGAGTGGCGCTCATCGGAGTCAACTACCTCGCATGGTTCGCGTTGCTCGTCGGCGGCGGCGAGGTGGTCTTCAATGCCTACAAGAGCCGTGCCTTCCGCGACGGCGACCCACACCGCGTCATGCGGATGGACACGATCAGGCAAACGACCAGTATCGCGCTGGGTACTGGCTACCTCATGCTGGCGCCGCAGCCAAGCCTTGTCGGTGCCAGTTTGCTCTATGCCGCACCGTATCTGGTGATCGCGTGCGCCTCTGTTCGGATGGTCTGGGGTGTCGCGCCGAAGGCTCCCGGCACACCGCGCATCATCGCGATTCTGTTCACCGAGCACCTTGCCAACGCGGTCTACATCCAGGGCGACATCCTGCTGCTGGGATTCCTCACGAACAGTGACGTGGCCGGCTACTACTCGGTGGCGAGCACATTCGCGTGGGCGGTCGCACAGATCGGTCAATCGTTTGGTGTGACCTACCACGAGAAGCTACGGGCAGCGGGAGGTCACGCGTCCGCCGGGCCTCCGAAGAAGCACGTGTTCATCGTCGCGACGGGTGCGTCGCTAGCGCTTCTGATCGTGGGCGTCGTGCTCCTGTTCACTCCGGTCGCGACCGAGCTGGCCGTGTCGATGATTGTGATGTCGGCGTTCGTGTTCTTGCGGGTGTTCAACTTCGTCTATACGACGCTGCTGTATCTGCAACGGCGCGACGCGGTGCGCACCATCTCGGCGGGCGCTGTCGCGCCGGTCAAACTCGGACTGGTCGCCGTCTTGGCGATGGCAGGGCTTGGTGCTGTCTCGGGCGCGATTGCGTCGGTTGTCGCCGACGCACTGTTGCTCGTGGTGCTCAGCCGTGCCTCTCGTTCTCGCCCACTGGAATCGGGCGACGTTGCAGAGAAGCCGGGCGCTACCGCAGAGATGCTGAGCGATACCGCAGAGATACCAGTGCAAGTACGCGGCGGTCGACATCGTCGTGAAGATCTCGAAAACGAGAGGGGGGTGCTATGGAGCGGGTGACTTTTCTGCTCTCCAAGGATCCGACGACCGAGCACGGCGGCGATATCGCGCTGTCGCGAATCTTGATTCAGATCGCATCCGAGCACTACGACGTCGAGACGGTGTGTCTATCCGGAGAGTCGGGTCCAGCTGCGGATCGTAGCGTGACGCGCGTGCCCAAGCCGCCCGTCAGCGCTCGCTCGCTGCTGACTCGTAGCGCGCGGCGTATGCAGAGCCTCTGCCATGTGCGCTACGACGTCGAAGCGCTTGTCGCCGAATTGAACTCGCGCGAATCGGATGTCTTCATCGCCGAACACAGCTATATGGCCGAGTCGTTTCTCCGCTCGCGGCACGCGGGCACGGCTCCGTTCGTGGTCAATACGGTGAACACCGAGTCGGAAGTCTGGAAGGCCACCCGCGGCTGGATCGGGCGGGTGGAGGCGCCACGAATACTGCGGGACGAGGTCCGTGTGGCGAGGGCTGCGGACGCCGTCGGAACCTACGACCGCGAGGAGGCCGAGTTCTATCGCGATCGGGGAGTTCGGATGGCGCGCTGGATCGACCTGACATTGCCGCCCGCGCCCCGATTGGATCTGACGAGCACCGCGAGGCGATTGGTGTTCATGGGAACGAGAGACTGGCCCCCGAACCAGGAAGCGTTCCTCACTGCACTGCGGCTGTGGCCGAAGATCTCCGACGGCATCAGTGACGCCGAACTGTGCATCATCGGCGCGAAGAAGCCGGGCGCGGTCGATCCGGAATATCCCCAGGGGGTTCAGGACCTTGGCTTCGTCGACGATCTGCAGGAGTTCTTGGGCACGTGCCGCGCGCTGATAGCGCCGGTCTCGACCGGCGGCGGTGTGCGGGTCAAGATCCTCGAGGCCGCAGCCAAGGGCCTGCCCGTGGTGGGGACTTCGGCGGCGATCGGATCGCTCGGGCCGGTGCTCGGGCTCGACCCGCGTGATTCCGACGACGAATTCATCGCTGAGTGTCGACGGTTTCTCCTCGAAACCGACTATTCGACCAAGAACGGCTCGGAACTCTATGAACGGAACGCCTCGCGGTGGGAAGCGGGTGTGCCGCAGGAGTCCGTGCTCGGTTTGATAGCACGTAACCCGGTGCCCGCAGGTAGATGAGACCATAGAACCACCGCATTCACGGACCCCTCACATTCACGAACCCCTCAGACTCACGAACCCCCTCAGACTCACGAACCCCTCAGACTCACGAACAAGGACTGGATATCGCAATGAAGGCGATCGAACGACGAGATCACCAAGGCCCCTCAGCGTCGAAGAAGGGGGGTGTCTCCCGTGTGGCTCCTCGCTGGGCACGGCCGATGATGGTGGTAGCGCTCCTGATCGCGGTAGTCGGTGCTCTCACGACCGTCGCATCCGGCCAGGCACACGCATTCCCGCGAGCCAGCTTCGGTTTCAGTGAGGGCGGGTATTCGCTGAAGAGGTCGAATGCCCAGTTGGCTGCGACGTACAACTCGGCATCCGAGTTGGGAGCCACGTGGTCGAGAATGGTCGCGTACTGGCCCGATATCGAGCCGTCGCCCGGCAAGTTCGATTGGTCGAACACCGACCGACTGGTGAACGGCGCCCGAGCTCACGGATTCCGCGTCGACATCATTCTTCTCGGTGCGCCGACGTGGGCCGGCGGTAACGGTCTGCCCGGCACTCCGCCCAATGCCGCAGCCTTCGGCAACTTCGCTGCGGCTGCGGCGCGGCATCTGGGCTCCAGGGTCGATGCGTACGAGATCTGGAACGAGCCCAACCTCGTCAACATGTTCACGCCGGTCGATCCCGCGCGCTACACGTCGATGCTGCGTGCCGCCTATCCGCGGATCAAGGCGATCGATCCTTCTTCCACTGTGCTCAGTGGTGGACTGGCGAGTACGACTGCGTTGAACCTCGGTGGGTATACGACTCCGCCCGTCGAGTTCCTCAGGCAGATGTATCAGGCCGGCGCTCGAGGTTTCATGGACGCTGTTGCCGATCACCCGTACACATTCCCCTACACCGCCGACCGAGATCCCAACGCGCGGTGGGCGCAGACCACCGCGATGCACGACATCATGCGCGCCAACGGCGACGGCGGAAAGAAGATCTGGATCACCGAATTCGGCGCACCGACAGGGTCGGGTGGCGGTGCAGTGAGCGACGCCGCGCAAGGCGCGATCCTGACCAGTGCGCTGCGCGAGGGCGCGTCGAGGCCCTACATCGGTCCGATGTTCTTGCACTGCATTCAAGATCCGGGAGCCAACCCGTCGAACGTCGAGGACAACTTCGGCGTCACGCGTCTCAACAACTCCAAGAAGCCGGCGTTCTGGGCGGTCAAATCCCAGATCCGGTGAGCCGGGCATCGCTCCCGCAGCACCTACTCGTCGCACTGGCGGCAGTGGTCGCTGTCGTGAGCTCGGTGTCGTGCGGAGCGGTGGGGACATCGCATCAGGCGAGCGGTGTGTCTTCTCAGAAGGTGCACGCGCAGACGACGCCGCTCGCAACACCCGAACTGGCGTTCTCCGGAGGCGGACGGTTGCTGTGGGCATCCGACGACGAACTGCAGCGATACGTCGCGGCGGTTGTCGACTCCGGTGTTCGCATGCTCCGCATGGATTTGTCCTGGCCGCTGCTGGAACCCGCTGAGGGGGTGTTCAATTGGGCTCCGTTGGATCGCGTGGTGAACGCACTGAGGTCGAGTGGTATCAGCATTCTGGGCATCATCGACTACACGCCCGCGTGGGCGTCGGGACACAGCGACCAGGTGACGTATCGCCCGACCACCGCGGCCGAGTACGGCGATTTCGCGGGAACCGTTGCGTCGCGCTACAAGGGACGAATCAAGGCGTACGAGATCTGGAACGAGCCGAACGGGACTCCCTACTTCCGTCCAGAACCGGACCCGGAGTTCTACACCTCGATGCTGCGCGCTGCCCATACCGCCATCAAGGCGGCGGATTCGGCGGCGTTGGTGGTCGGGGGCGCTGTGGGATTGGCGCCAGACACCGAGATCAGCATGAACGCGCGCACGTTCGTCGAGCGCATGTATCAGGCGGGCGCGGCAGGACATTTCGACGCGTTGTCGGTGCATCCCTACAGCTACCCCAACGGGTTGACGGCCAACGCGGACAACAAGGTTTCGGTTGTGTCGATGCTCGCTGATATCCGCGCCGAGATGGTCGCGCGCGGCGACGGTGGTCGCAAGATGTGGGCCACCGAGGTCGGCTACCCGTCGGGGGGACCAGGCGGCAGTGAGTCGCGCCAGGCCGGCCTGATCACGAAGTTGGCTGCAGACTGGGCGCAACTGCCCTACGGCGGTCCGGTCTTCATTCACGAACTGGTGGATCGTGGAGCGTCGGACGTCGACAAAGGGTCGACGACGGACTTCGGCTACACCACGTTTGCGGCTGAGACATCGTTCGGAGTCGTGCGTTCGGACTTCACACCCAAGCCTGCCTTTGCCAAGGTGAAATCGCTTGTCGCGCAACACACGATCAGCGATCCGACGGTAGACAGGGTGCGCACGGCTGCAGCGGAGGGCGAGCGCATGCTCGGCGAGGCGAGGACGCCCGTGTACCAGACGACGTCGCGCAGAGGGATTGCCCAAACGGTGCAGCGGTACGCGTCGGGACGGGTGATATGTGGGTCGGCGGGCTGCTACGCGGTGCCTGCCGTCCTGGTCGATTACGTCGCACTCCTGGGTTACCCACCATCGGGCGCGTTCACCGGGACAACGCAAGACATCGATTCGCCCGGAGGTACCAGGGTGTTCTACAAACCAGCGACCGGAGTGCACTCGCTGTCGGGCGAGATGCTGAAGGCATGGTCGCCCGAGGTGGGGTATCCGGTGGCCGAACAGCAGGTCGTCGACGGCACGACAATCGTGCAGTGTGAGAACGGTTCCATTGCGTACAGGCCCGGAGGTAAAGCGGTGGTGAGGTTTTCGTGAGGAAATGGGTGCGTAACCTTCTCATCGCGGTGGTCATTCTTGTGGCCGTGTTCTGCCTGCTCATAGTGGTGGCGATCGCGCGACCGCTTCTTCATCGTGGGAGTAACGATCTGGGAATCCATCAGAGCGTCGACGCTCCCGGCGCGGTCATCTCGGCGCGCGAGGTCTTCGATATTCCGCTCAGGTTGAAACTCGCCAAAGTGCATGCCGTACATGTTCTCTACGCGTCACGTGATGCCTCCGGAGTGATTCAGCGGGTATCGGGAACAGTGTTCAAACCAGACGGCGCCGCCCCGGCCGGGGGCTGGCCGATCATCGCGTTCGGCCACGGGACAAGCGGAATCAATCAGCCGTGCGCGCCGTCGAGCAGCTCGGGTATGGACGGTGCTGCGGCGCTGGCGTTGGGCCTCACATCTGCGAAATACGCTGTGGCAGTGCCTGATTACCAGGGGCTCGGCGCGCCAGGAGTACACCCGTACCTCGACAATGTCACCGAGGGTCACAATGTGATCGACTCGGTGCGTGCATTGCGCACGGTTTTCCCTGAATCGTCCAAACGGTGGGCGGCATACGGCGGATCACAGGGTGGCGGTGCGGTGTGGGGGGCGGCAGATGCGGCGCCATCGTATGCGCCGGAACTCGACCTGCTCGGAGCGTCGGCGCTCGTACCTGCGGCAGACCTCACCGGGCTCGTCGACAAGGCCCTCGCCGGGACCCTCACCCGTGACCAACAACTCGTTCTGCAATGGGTTGTCGAATCCCGGGCGCGGACGGACCCGAACTTCCATCGCGACGACTTCCGCAAGGGTGGAGCTGTCGCGGGCTGGAATACGTTGTCGGCGTGCGACAGGTCGCTCGCCAAACAGCGAGATGAGATCGCCAAGAACCTCGGACCGCACGATATCGGTCCGCAGAATCCGGCAGCAGCACAACAGTTGCGTGACGTGCTGGCTGCGTACGCGATGCCGAAGAACCGCTCAGCCGCGCCGTTGCAGATCACCTACGGGACGGCCGACACGTTCATCGATGTGGCATGGACGGACGCCGCCATCCGGCGAGCGTGTGGGCTTGGAGATACGATCACCATCGATCGGCAGCCGGGTAAGGGACACGGAGACATCAACGGCGATGCCGTGATCCCTTGGCTGCTCGACCGATTCGCCGGAAAGCCCGCGCCCAACAACTGTTGATCGGACGAGACCGTGCAGGAACCGAACACAGACACACCCGCATTCGATCTGACGCCGGGTTCACCCGATCAGATTGCGCGCCACGGCGATTCCAGTCGACGAAGGCAGGCTGTGCGCCGAGCCAAGGACGAGGTGCTGCGACTGCTGGCGACCGGCGAGACCGCGCCGAGGGTAGACGCCCCGTATCTGGTGGTCCCGATTCTCGGTCAGTCGAATGCGGTGGGCGACAACGAACTCGAGCCGGACGACTTGTCGCCGGGAGTGCTGCCCGTACACCAATGGCCGGGGTGCGGAAGACGCAAGGGGCAGATCCTCCTCGCCACTGACCCGCTCCTGCACGAGATGCCTGCGCGCGGCGTCGGCTTCGGTCGGTCGTTCGGCGAACGGTTGGCCGCCGAAACCGGCGGGCCGGTGCTGCTCGTTCCGTGCGGGCGTGGTGACACGTCGTTCTATCCCAAGAACGGCTACAGCTGGGACCCCGCAGATAGGTCGGCTCGGGTCAACCTGTTCTCCTTCGCGCTGACTCAGATCGAAGCTGCGTTGGCGGCGGCGGGTCCATCGGCTCGCGTAGCAGCATTTCTCTGGCACCAGGGCGAGTCCGACGTCCCACTGCTGGCGCCGGATGCCTATCGAGCGCGGCTCGAATCCGTTGTCACCGGGCTCCGGTCTCGCTTCGGCGATGCTCCATTCATCGTGGGACAGATGGTTCCCGAGGAGATCGAGAGCAGACGAGCCGAGTATGCGGGCATCGACGACGTGCACAGGACCCTGCCTCGGACAGTTGATCGCTGCGTATTTGTGCCGGGACCCACCGGGATGGCCAAATCGCCGACCGAACTCATTCACTACAGCCGCGCCGGTCAGCGTGAACTGGGTGCGCGAATGTATGCGGCGTATGCCGACCTGTCGTCGACGGGCGACCCCAGCTGACAGTCTGCTATCAGTACGCGCCGTCGCTGGAGATCACTGCGCGTGCTGTCCTCCACATGATCATCAGATCGTGTGTGATCGACCAGTTCTCGACGTAGGAGAGGTCGAGGCGCACCGACTCCTCCCACGACAGATCCGATCTGCCGGACACCTGCCACAGCCCGGTCATCCCCGGACGGACGAGCATGCGGCGCGACGTCGGGTCGTCGTAGGTATCGACCTCTTCGCGCAGGGGAGGGCGGGGACCAACGAGGCTCATCGAACCGAACAGGACATTGAAGAGCTGCGGGATCTCGTCGATGCTGTACCGCCGCAGGAACGCCCCCACCCGGGTGACCCGAGGATCGTCTCGGATCTTGAACAACACCCCGTTTCCTTCGTTCTGGTCGGCGAGCTGGCCGCGGAGCCTGTCGGCGTCGACGACCATCGACCGGAACTTCCACATCTGGAACGGGATGTTGTTGAGTCCTATGCGTTCTGCGCGATAGAAGACAGGCCCGCGGGAGTCGATCTTGATGGCGATCGACACCACGAGAAGCGCGGGAGCGAAGGCCAGGAGCAAGAGCGCGGCACCGATACGGTCGACTGAAGCCTTCAGCAGCCGGTTGGCGCCGTGATACTGAGGCTTCTCGATGTGCAGAAGCGGAAGGTTTGCCACCGGACGGACCGACATCCGAGGTCCGGCGACGTCGGTGACGCCGGGGGAGACCAGGATATCGACGTTCATCCCCTCCATGCTCCACGACAGCTCCCGCATGGCGGAATGACCGAGAACCTCGGCGGACGTCACTGCCACCGTGGTAGCGCCGCTCAGTGCCACGGCCTCACGTGCGTCGTCGAAGGTTCCGATGATCGGGATTTCGCGCTCGCCCACGTCGAGTGTCGACTCGTGCGCTTTCGATGAATCCTCGGGAACACATAGCCCGACCACGTGGTAGCCGAGCCGGGGATGAGCGGAGAGGTGTTCGATGAGTGGCGCGGCCGAGCGGCTCGATCCGACGACCAACACCTGGTGCTGGTCGACACCCTTCTCCCAGCGACGTGCGATCGCTTTGCGCCACAACCAATGTGCGATGAGCAACGTCAGCGTGCCGAAGGGTAGGGCGATGGCGATGAATCCCCGCGCCACGTCGAACTTGAAGACGAGGTCGAGCATCGCGATGACGCCGAACGCGATGACACTCGATTTGAGAATGCGGGTGTACTCCGCGTGTCCGGCACCGATGACCCGTCGGCTGGACGTGCCCGAAACCTTGAGGACAATACTCCACAGCGCGATGAGAGCCAATGGAAGAATGACGAACGGAAGATGAATATCTCCCACTGGATTCAGCAGTCGGGGCGCGCCGTATTCTGCCGCAGGGCCGCCGTAGCGCGCGACGGTCGCGGAGGCCACGCTGATTGTGACGATGATCAACTCGGTGGCACGAAGTCGTGACGAATACTGATCCAGCCATGACCGGTCACCGGTGGATACGGCTGGTCGGAATACTCGCAGATACCGAGGGTAGGGGCCATCGGTACGGGGCGATGAGGGCAATGGACGAATGGCCACATGTACTCCGACGGGTCAGTAATCGCTCGTGAAACCTGCCGACGGTCGGACAGGCTTTGTTGCAAGCGCAAATTCTTTGCAGGCAGGGGTTTGGGGCAGGCAGAGATTTGGTGCAAAGCAATGCGGTGTCTCTATTGATTCACGCCTTTGGGGCTTCACCAACGCTGAGCGCCCGCTGAGTAAATCTTAACGATTCGCACCGAAGGCGCAACTCCGAATTTGTGTGAAATATGACGCGTAACGTTCTCTGTCGCTGCTTCGATAAGGACCTGATTGGTGCGCTCGGCAGGCTGCCCAACCTCAAATCGGGTAGCCTGAGCCGGTGGTGGCATCGCGATCGGAGTCGGCGACGTATGCCATGCGACGGCAGACCGTGCTGGTGGGTGTCGGAGCGGCTTGTGCTGCGGCTGGTCGATATCTCGTCGATCGGTACTTACCGGTGTCGCCGATTCTTATTGCTACGGTAGCGCCCATATGCGCTTGCTTCATCTATGCACTGGTTCGCATGTCCGGGCAGCGCTCGGAATTCTTTGTTGCGGGCATCGTGGTTGGTTTATCGGGATTTGCCTCGACCGCGGTGCTCGGATTGATGTACTACCCCATCTGGCAGGGGATCGTGGTTCTCGCAGTTACTCCACCTGCGTCAGTGATCGCCTACGTTGCAGGCAAGGTGGTCGCAGGCAGGGTGGTGTCGCAGCGATGATCGTCGCGGTGTCAGGTCTGGTGCTCACGGGTTGCATTGCGGCAGTGGTGTGGTGGTATCTCGCGGCGTCGCGAGGTGAATCCGATGTGCTCGGCAGAGCGCTACTCCTCGTTGTGCTCGCCGCTGCGTGCGCCGGCGCCGCGTGGGGGCTGCCATTCTCCGGGCAGGTGCGTTCGATTCTGGTGCTGGGAGGATGTGCCGTTCTCGCGCCCTACGCGCTGATTGTCGCAGCCACGGTCGAGGCGACGGCGAGTCGCGCCCGTCGCCTGTCAACCGCTTCGGGATCCAGAAGACGCAATTCGGAGGTCGCGCAGTTGCTGGTGACGACGCTCATATCCGCGGCACTCGTGATGCTTTACATGGTCGCGGCAGCGTCGGTTGCCGTCCTCGTTTACGTGGTCGTGAGTCAGGGTTTCGCTGGAGTGAGATGAGGACTCGTCAGTCGGGCGGGCATCCGGTGAGCGCTGCCCGTGCAGTTCCAGCGAACTGGTAGGCGTAGACGAAAGCCCAAGCCCCCAGCGAGAAGTGGTAGGCGTTGGGAACGGCGACGAGCTGTACGTCGATGCCGAGGCACTGCCGGAAAATCACGCCCGCGCGGAACAAGTGGTGGCGCCAACTCACTACTGTCACTCGGTTCCAATGATGGGCGCGCGCCTGTTCGCGAGTGAACAGGGCCTCGCCCGTTGTCGTCGACGGCCGCGGTGCGAAACACACAATTCTGACCCTCCGGTCCGACGGCTGGCAGGCCGCACGCATCGTCGCGTCCTCGGCGGGATACGGGTTCGAGAGCAGTACGGTGTCCGCGAAACCTGCACGGGCGAGATCGATTCCGAAAGACTCGCGGCCATCGTGCGCACCGCCGAGTATCACTATGGCGTCTGAATGGACCGGCGGCTCTGCGGGTGGATCGGTGAAGAGGCGGTAGCCGACGACGGCCCCGCTGACCTGCACGATCATCAGCGCGGCCACCAGGACGACGATTACCCGCACCCCGCGGCTCACGGGACTGAGGCCATCTCAGCGACGGCGGGACCGGATGGCGTAATTGATCGCAGGCTTTTCGACGAAGTAGAACGACAGTGTCGCGAGCGCGATGCTCACCGCGCTGACCACAACGAAATTGAAAGCCAGGCCCGACCACGTGTCACCGTGCATCCATCCCCACCTGCCCAGGACCAACAGGACAGGAAAATGCCACAGGTAGATGCTCAGCGATACCCGGCCGCAGTACTCGAAAGGTTTCCAGTCGAGCGCCCGGGCAAATGCCGAATCCTCGCCTCGCGCGAAGGGAATGACGATGAACAAGATGATCATGCCGGAGGCGAGTGCCGTCGCGGTGCTGGAGAAGGGCGAGCCGAGGGCGATGAGCACATAGGTGATCGGAATCAGTGGGAGGATGGCGAGGCCGGTCCACGGTCGCGCTCGTTTCAGACGACGACGCGAGATGAGCCCGGTCTCGGCCCCGACGAACAGAATCGCGGCGATCATGCCGAATGCGAAGTTGTCAGACGAAGCGATGAAGCTGCGCAGCACGACGGCCACCCAGTTGGGTCCCCAGTTCGCCATGATGAGGTCGGTTATGCCGAGCCGGTTCGCGAGCCACAGGGCAAAGAACTTCCCGGCGGTACCCAGAATCACCAGGACGACGGGGCCGATGAGAGCCAGCACGATCGGATTCCACCCGTAGCGGCGTCGTAGCGTGAAGACGAGCAGGCCGATGAGCGGCAATGCCACGTAGAACACGATCTCCATGGTCAATGACCACGACGGGTTGATGCCTGTTTGAAGCATCGACGGGATGTAGCTCTGGACGAGCGAGAGGTTGGCGGCGATCATGGCCGGATCTGTCATCATCCCGATCCCGGCGAACTTGCCGCTTGATTCCGCAACCGCGGCGTTCTCCAGATATACCGCGCGCATGAGGTAGCTCGCGACGAGGAAGATGAACAGATATGCCGGGAATACCCGCAGTATCCGGTGTCGGGTGTACGACGCTACGTCAGGCTGTGACTGTCCACCGGTGAACAGGCGACGAAGAATGGGGAGATACAGCAAAAAACCGGAGAGCGCGAAGAAGAAGATCAGTGATTGACCGAAGATCTGCAAGTGGCCGGAAAAAAACGTGTTCGGCGAATAGTGGCCACCGACGTGTTGGGCCAGCACAAGCATGCACGCAATTCCGCGAGGACCGTCGAGTCCGCGAATTCGTGCTCGAAAAGGCTTGGCCCCTGCGGTGTTTGTAGCCTCGGTGACCTGCTGGTCCCTCGATCGTGGGGGATTGTGTGTGTGGTTTTCAGGAATGCGGTGACGCCCTGATGATGCGCTCTTTTCGACAGACTGCTCAGGTGCTGTCGCGGAGTGATCACTCACTTGTCAACAATACAACGAGAATGGAAACGTGTCGCGTCAGATGTTCGTGCATCCCGATGGACTCCCCGATCCTTGCATTTGTTGTTCGAGCCAGGAGATGGCAACGCCGGGATCGACGTCGGCGTGTCCGCGGTCGGGTTGGAAGGACGCCACGAGATCAGCGCCGGCTGAGCAATTCGCACCTATCACGGCAGTGGTCCACGCGGAGTCGATCAAGGTGTCTTTTCCGCCGTACATCACCAAAATCGGGGCGGTGGGCAGGCCTTTGGGGAGGCCCCGCTCGCGCAAGAGTCGTTCGAGTTCTTCGCGGCTCGTGGCCGAGTCCGGCCGAAGGTCCGCATCGGTGAGTGCGTCAGCTGCCTGCTGTCGTTCCTGGCTGTAGCGGGATGCGCACTGCGACAACGCGGTCCAGTTCGTGGTGGCGGAGCCTCTACGATAGCTGTCGAGATCAAGGCTGGGATTCTCGTGCTTGAGCGCCAGCAGCAACCACTGGTAGAGCCCGTACTGATCTTTTGTCAGATTCGATGACCACGCCTTGTCTGACAGCTTTGAGATGTCCGCAGGGGGCGAGATGGCGACGGTGCCGACAAGGTTGAGGCCCTTACCGTACGAAGCCGCGAGAACGTTCGACGCCCACGCGGCTTGGCCGCCCTGCGATACGCCGAATCCCGCCCACTTGTCGGAGGTGTTCGAAGGCGACATCTGCCTCATCGCACGCACCGAGTCGATGATGTTGTGTCCCTCGGTCGTCGCATCGAGGTACGGGTGCGTTGGCTCCGCGTCGCCGGGGGTGCCCAGGCCCTGGTAGTCGCTGACTGCCACGGCGTATCCCTGAGACAGCAGAACGTAGACAAGGTCGGCCGCGCCACGAAGGCTCGAGTCCAGCGTCGGCCCGCATTCGCTGAGAACACCGACGGTCGCGTGGCCGAATCCGATGATCGGCCACCCGCCCTGGGGTGCCTGGCCCGCCGGCACGAAGAGGCCGCCGGTGACAACGGTTGGTTTGTTGTCGTGATCGGTCGAGGAGTACTCCACGCGCACAGCGAGACTCGTCGCCGCCGAGATCCGACGGTCGAGAACCGGCATGGTTTGTGCCCACGACACTGTTCCGGGCCCGGTGGCGCCAGCGCGTGGCACGTCGACCGGAACGCCGGGAGGACGGCCGGATGATGTTGTCGCAGACTGCTCGTCGGAGCCGCAGGCGGTCAGTGCTGCAGCGACCGCGATGGCCAGCGCCAACCAACTCACGAAAATCCGCACGCGTACGGTCGGGCGATTCACTGCGAATTCTCCAACTCTCGACTCGATCTGAGGGTGTTCGATGCACCGAGCGCATCGTCGACTCTGTTGCGTAGCAGGCTGAATGCGAGGAGCGCCACCGCGGAGAACACGACGGCAACGGCGGCGCCAAGGCCGATATAGGTGAGCAACTTCGGCGAGGTCACTCCCATGTCGGTGGCGGCGTCGATCGTCTTCAGCTCGTAGGGTGCACGCCCGTTCAGGTTGTCGACTTCGACCACCAGCTTGGGCATTTCACCGGCAAGCGCCGCGGAAAGTTGTTGTGCGGCTTGCGGTGTATCTCCGGTTGTCGTGATCGTCAGCACAGCGTTCGTTGGTTCTATCGAAGCGACGACGCGCTCGCGGAGGTCGGCAGGGGGAGTCTGAGGATCGATACCCGGCCACTGTGCCGCAGCGACGCGCATCAACAGTTGGTCGCTGGTGGCCAGTTCACGATAGGAGGGTGCGCGTAGCTGTCCGGCCAGGCCACTGGTGCGAGCGCTGGACACCGTCGCGGAACCCGGGGCGACGATGAGCAGGCGTGCCTGCGACTCATAGGTCTTGGGCGTCATCTCTGCCGCGAGCCATCCCGCGAGTCCGCCTGCGATTGCGGCGCAGATCAACACGATTCCGCCGCGCAGGAGGATATGTGCGTACTCGCCGACGGTTCGCGTCGATGGTGATCTCATGGGCGATCGTCGCAATTGCTCTGGGGTTTGTCGCCGTTCAACACGCCCTTCATCCAGGGAATTGCCTGGGAAGAATCGAGTCCGGCGTGGGTATCGCCAACGCGTTTGACGATTGTGAGGTTTTCACCTTCCTGGCAGGCTTTGCCGATGACCCGTTCCGTCCACTGCGGAGGGATGAGCGGATCGTCTGTGCCATACATGACGAGAACGGGCGAGTTGTTGCGGCCTGCGGGCAGGGCGTAGTCGGCGAGTTGATCGCGCAGCGCGTCGGTGGCCGCAACGGTCTTCGGCTTCAGGTCTTGTGGTGTGAGCGAGTTCAGCGCGCGCTGGGTGGCCGTCAGATCTCCGGTTGAGTCGGGAACACACCGAATCAAGGTCTCCCACTCTGACTTGGCACGCTCGGAGCGATAGTCGTCGAGGTTGAAACGGTCAGGGAAGGTCTTCGACAGCGAGTCGAGTGCATAGACGAGAAGAGGGTATTGATCGCGTGTCAGTGTCCCCTGCGCAGCTCGGTCCGCGAGGCCCCTCATATCTCCGACGGGAACCAGCGCGACCGTCGCATCGAGATCGGTGTCGCTCCCGTATTCGGGTTGGCGGTCGCCGGCTGCCCACGCCGCCATGCCGCCGAGCGAAACACCGAATGACACCCAATGCTTGCTCACGTCGGGCGCGATCGCCTGTGCAGCTCGGACGGCATCGATCTGGTTGTTGCCGTAGGTCTTGGCGCTGAGGAAGGGATGGTTGCCCTTGCCGTGGCCGAGGCCCTGGTAGTCGGACATGACAACGGCATAGCCGTTGAGCCGGAATGCCTCGATGATGGTGTCGTTGCCGAGTAGATTGCCGTATTCGGAAGGGCCGCAGGTGCTCTCGGTGCCAGAGTTGCCGTGGCCGAATGCGATGAGTGGCCAACCGCCCGCGGGTGGGGTGCCCTTGGGGACGACCAGAATTCCGGACACCTCGGTTGCCGAGTTGTCGATGCCAGAAGTCGAGCGGTAGATGATTCGCTTGACGACGGCGTCACGATTGTTGATGGCCTTGACGGGTCCGCGGGGCGGATCCTCGACGGCCAGAACCGCACCCGGTTTGCCGGTGTCGCGGGGCGTCGTCAGCGAAGCGGAGGGCAGCGGTGACTCGGGATATGCAGCAGCCGACGGCGACAGCGTCAGCGGGGTGTCGTCAGTCGATTGTGCGCATCCCGACACCGTGATCGCCAGAAGGCAGACCACGCCGACCGCGAGCGCAGTCGCTGCGCGACGTGAGGTGAAGGTCGAGATCACTGCGGCAGGGCTCACGAGTCCGCGTGCACCTCGGCTGCGTCGACCCTCGATGCCGACACCCGCTCGGCGGCGAAATCGCTTGTCGGTGAACCGCTGTCAGTGTCCTGTGTGCTGCTGTCGGTCTGCTTGTGAGCGACTTTGGCCGTGAAGGTGAGCACCACGCCGAGCAGCGGAGCATTGACACTCTCGATCGCCTTTGTCGACGTGCGAAGTTGCTTCCTCGTGGTGACGCCGCGTCGAGTCACGAGCAGTGCGCCGTCGGTGCGCGCGGCGATGGTGAGTGGTTCCGGCGACGCCGACAGCGGACCGGCATCAATGATGACGTAGTCGTAGGAATGGATCGCAGCCGCAATGACGGCGTCGAAGCCGTCTCCGCCGATGGCGCCCCACGGGTCAGACGTAACCGGACCACTCGGCAGGAGGTCGACGCCGTCGTGAAGACTCAGCGTCGCATCGTGAAGCGAGATTTCGCCCACTGCCACGGTCGTCAGACCCTCGGTCGGCGGCTGACCGAGGTCGTCGGTGAGGGTGGGATCGGCGAGGTCGGCGTCGATGATCAGCACGGTTTTGCCGCGTGCGGCGAACGACGACGCGAGATTCACCACGGTGGTCGTCGCGCCGACGTCGCGGGTCGGACCGACGACGGTGATCGCCGACGGAGCGGTGCCATGCCGAGTGCTTCCCGAGGCGATGAATCGCAGATTGGCGTCGAGGCGGCGGTACGCATCGGACGTCGGTCCGGTCGCGGGCTCCAGAGACGAATTGTCCTTCAACTCCGAGTCGGTGGGGATCACGGCGAGAATGCCGGACTTCTCGGTGGCGTCGGCGATGTCTGACTCAGAGTCGATCCGTCGACGTTGGTAGATGCCGATCGCCACGGCGGCGAGCACGCCGATCAGTAGCCCGCCGACCGCTCCGATGATGAGCCAGAGCCACCACGACAGCCCGCTCTTGGACGACGGGAGGCTCGCGTCATCGTAGAGAACCGCTGTCGCAGAGGGGGAGTCGCCGCGACGCGAGGTCTCGAGCTCCTGAACCACTGCGGTCGTCGCATTGGCAACGGCCTGGGCGTAGGCCTGGGCTCGCTTCGCGTCGTCCGCGGTGGCGGTGATCGTCAGGATCACGGTGTCTTTGACCGGGACAGCCGTAACGCTCCCGCGTATGTCGCCGGCGCCCACCTGGCCGCCAAGCGTTTCGGCAGCGCGCTGTGCGACCTGGTCGCTCGTCGCAATTGTCGCGTAGCTATTGACCCGATCCTGGGCGAACAGGTTGTTCTGGTAGCTCTCGCCGACTGACGTTCCACCCTCTGCGGTCACGAACAACCGAGCGGTGGATTCGTATTTTCCGGGAGAGATCCACGTGCTGTAAGCAAAAGCGGCGAAAGCGCCAACGAGCGCTCCCACTACGAGAACCCACCAAAACCGCACAATGATGCGCCAGTAATCGCCGAGTGGCACCTGACCGGTTCCCTTCTCTGGGGTAGCGCCGCGCGGGCGCTTCGTTCAACCGTTGAACAATGGACAGTTGATTGGATCATGGTTCTCGGGCAATTGCTGTGTGGGATTGCCCTCAGACATTGGTCGGTCGCGATCAGCTCGGTGTTACACGACCGGGTGTGCCACTATATGGCTCGTGGAATCAGCTAGGCGCTCATGGATCGTCGGCACCCTGTTGGTGCTCAGTGCTGCCGTGGTGGCGTTCGGTGCGTTGATGGCAGGAGCCAAACCCGCGTTTCTTGTCATCGTGTTACTGCTGGTCGTCGTCGGTGCCTACGTTGGTCTGGCGCATCCGACCTGGTTTCTCTGGGCGTTCGCCGCTGTTCTCGGATTCATGCCGGTCGCGCATTTACCTGGTGTTCACGTTCCGTTGACATTGGCGTTCGCTGTCGCTGTGATTTTGGCGACCGTGATACACCCCATCGAGATGCGCTCACCGACCACGATGGACTGGTTTGTGATCGTTCTCGTTGTGGTCAGTGGAATCTCAATGCTGGCAACATATGTCGGTTTCGCCGACATATCGCAATATGTGAAATGGTTCACGGTAACGATTCTCGTAGTCGCGCTTCTGCGTCTTCCGCGGCGTCAGCTGCGGACGTTCGGACGAGTGTATGTGGTCGCCAGCGCTGCCTGTGCGGTTGTTGCAGCAGGTGTGCTTGTCTATCCGGGAGTGATGAAGCCGTTCAAGCTATTCGGTTACGACCCCAGCGCGCTGCGCTTCGTTTATCACTCAGGGGGCGCGACGCAGCGGCTCGCGGGGACGTATATCGATCCGAATGCCGCCGGAATCGGATTCTTCGTGGCGCTGGTGATGTGTGCTGTCTTGTTCGACGGGCGTGCGCGCAGCGTGCTCGGCGTGATCTTGGCGTTGGCCCTTCTGCTCACGCTGAGCCGTGCGGGTCTCTTCTCGGTGATCGTCGGCGTCGTGCTCATGCTGGTGTTCCAGACGATGTCGAATCGCAAACGCCTCGCCATCGTCGGGCTGGGCGTCGCCACCTTCGCCGCGCTGGCCGCGGTGCCGCAGTTGCGCCAACGTGTGTTCTCGTCATTCGGTAGCCAGGACGAGGGTTCGAGTGCGCGCCTGGATGCGCTGAAGGAGTATCCGAGCACTGTCGCCGGGCACTGGATCTTCGGCAAGGGCTGGGGACTGGCGGAGTTCATCGATCCGGAAACCTCGTTCACCACCAACTACGTCGCGAACGCGCCGCTGCTGGCTGTCTATCGAGGTGGCATTCTGGTCGGTCTGGCATTTGTCGCGATGCTGATCTACGGCTGCTATCTCGGTTACCGGTGCCTGCGTTCACGCCGCTGGGAATGGGGTTTCTACGGCGGTGGATTCATCGGATTCTCCGTGGTCGCATTGCAGCTCGACTTTTCGACGATCACGATCCCGGTCTCGACCGCAGATCTCTCGCTGCTCATCGTATTTCTGGTCTACACGTCGGAACTGGTGCGAGCCGACTCGCGCACTGTTACATCGACGGCCGAGAACGGGACGTCAACAGCCGAGAACGACAGCCTTGGCCAATCCGACGTACTGGTAGGCGAAGGTCGCCGTCCATAGGGGAATCGACCGGCCGTAATCACGCGGCACGGATCGCATGACGACCTCGCCGGCGAAGCACTGGCCGAAGATGTAGCGGGCGCGGAAGAGGTGGTAGCGCCAGCTGACCACGATGACAGAGCGCCAGTGTCGCTCCTTCGCCATGCGTTCGGTGAACATCGCCTCGCCACGCGTCGTCGAGGGATCCGGGTTGAAGCAGATGACTTCGATGGACTCGGTGCTCGCCGAGCAGACTCGTCGCATCAGCTCTGCGCCGCCCCGGTGATAGCCGTCATTCAGATAGGGGTCGGAGATCAGCACCGTGTTGGCGTAGCCCTCGCGGGCGAGTTGTAGACCGTAGTCTTCGCGGCCGTCGTGCTCGCCGCCGAGCACGACGATGGCATCGACCTTGCGGAGTGGGTCGGAATGGTCCCGATAGAAGAGCTGATAGCCGAGGCCGTCGAAGGCGAGTACGACCACAACGACGATCACGAGCACCCAGCTGATGAGACTGCCGGAGAGTCGCCGTCGACGACGGCGTGTCTCATGGCTGCTGCGGGGCTCGAAGACGTAGGAGTCCGTCGGGTCGGGCGACGTCACGTGGCAAGTCCTCCGGCCGGGAATCTGACTTCGTCGACCTTAGTCGAGACTCCCCTCAGTGGCTCGAACGGCGGACGTACCACCACGAGGAATCGCTTGATGAAGGGCTGAAAGTCGCGTATCTCCCAGACGGCAAAACTGCAGCTCAGAAGCACAATTCACTAGACCAAACAGGTGATCAATTGAACTTGACCGGCGGTACTTGGATCCAATTCACACCTGGCCGCCGGGATGATCGTAAACTTCTCGCGTGGAGAGGGCGGCGTTCAAGTACGGGGGACACGACGTTCCTGGAATCGTCGTTGCCATTCTCGCTGATCCCCAGCGCCGGGCGTGCGCGGTCTATGGCCGTGAACAGACCGAGGCGGCGGCGCGCACAGTGGTTTCTCAACTCGTGGACAAGATGGGGTCAGACGTAGGTCTGGACGCCCGGAACCGATTCGAATGGCTCCTGAGGCTTCCGCATGGCCCCGGCGTCGACGCGATTCTCGTCGACCTACAGGCGGGTCTCGCTGCCTCGACGGTCGATGTGGACGGGGTACGCATCTTCGTCGACTTCGCCTATGGGATCTCAAGTGAATCGGTGTCAGGTGTCGACGCCGACAGACTCGTCCAGGCGGCCGACGCCGCGCTCTGCCTGGCTCTGGAATCGCAGCGTCGAATGGCGATCGCCGGACCCGAAATCTATGAGCGACTAGAAGGCGACCTCGACCTCGCAGTGAGGCTGACCAGTTCGTCGGAGGCAGACTTCCGACAGTTCTACCAACCGATCGTGCGGATGGCTGATGGCGTGACCGTGGGGTTCGAGTCACTGCTGCGGTGGGTCACCGCCGACGGCGTTTTGCTGCCCGGCGACTTCCTCGCTGTCGCCGAACACACATCCGCGATCGTGCCCATCGGCCGCAACGGGGTGACGCAGGCGATTCGGGCGCTCCACGAGTCGATCCAACCCCTGTGCGGCCCGAGCGGATTCGTCAGCATCAATCTCTCGCGGCAGCAGCTCGTCGACGAGACGATCGTCGATCACGTGGTGACCGAGATCGACAAGTACGGCCTCGGCCCTGGTCAGATCTGGATAGAGGTCCAGGAAAACGAGGTCATCGACTTCGACACGGAGGCGCAGCGTGCCGTCGAGCGACTACACGAGAGCGGCTGCACCATCTCGATCGACGACCTCGGCTCGGGATTCTCGGCGCTGCGATACGTGCGGGACCTCCCGGTCGACGTCGTCAAAGTCGATCGGGCGCTCATCTCGGCTATCGCCGACGATCCAGCCGACCGCGCTGTGGTGCGCGCGATCTGCGAAATGGCCGAGACGATGAACATCTCGACGGTCGCTGAGGGCGTAGAGCACCACGCCGACTTCACTGGCGTCGAGGAGCTGGGTTTCCATTTCGCGCAGGGAATCTACTTCGGTGCGCCCAGACCGTTCGGGGCGGAGCTGTAGCTCCGGTGCACGCTCAGTAGTAGTACGGGAAGGCGTCCCATTCGGGAGAACGCTTCTCCAGGAACGCATCTCGACCCTCGACGGCTTCGTCGGTCATGTACGCCAGGCGGGTGGCCTCACCGGCGAAGACCTGCTGACCCATCAGGCCGTCGTCGGTGAGGTTGAACGCGAACTTCAGCATGCGCTGGGCCGTCGGCGATTTGCCGTTGATCGCCCGCGCCCACTCGATGGCCGTGCGCTCGAGGTCGGCGTGGTCGACGACCCGGTTGACCGCCCCCATGCGGTGCATGGTCTCGGCGTCATACGCCTCGCCGAGGAAGAAGATCTCGCGAGCGAACTTCTGGCCGACCTGCTTGGCGAGGTAGGCGCTACCGTATCCGGCGTCGAACGAGCCGACGTCGGCGTCAGTCTGCTTGAAGCGGGCGTGCTCACGCGAGGCGAGCGTCAGGTCGCAGACGACGTGCAGCGAGTGCCCGCCGCCCGCGGCCCAACCGTTGACCACGGCGATCACGACCTTGGGCATGGTGCGGATGAGTCGTTGCACCTCGAGGATGTGCAGTCGGCCGCCCTCGGCCTTCACGCGCGCCTCGTCGACCCCGGTGGCATCGGCCCGAGTGACGTCGGAGTCGTGGCTGGTCGCGTACTGGTAACCCGACCGTCCACGGATGCGCTGATCGCCGCCGGAACAGAAGGCCCAGCCACCGTCCTTGGGGCTCGGGCCGTTGCCGGTGAGCAGGATGGTGCCGACGTCGGGGCTGCGTCGAGCGTGGTCGAGGGTACGGTACAGCTCGTCGACGCTGTGCGGCCGGAACGCGTTGCGGACCTCTGGCCGGTTGAAGGCGATGCGCACGATTCCGTCGGCGCGGGTCGTGCCGACGTGGCGGTGGTAGGTGATGTCGGTGAGGTCGTCGAAACCCTCGACCGTGGCCCATTGGTCGGGGTCGAAGGGCTGATCCGATGCGCGCTTGGTCTCGCCAGAGGTCATGAATACGACCTTAGTTGCCCGATGAGTGGCCCTCGCGAAGCCCCATCTGGCACCCTGGATGCATGTCATTCGAGGTGATCGCGATCGTGATCGTCGTCTGGGCGACGATCTCGGTGGTCGTCGCCCTGGTGGTGGGTGCCGTGATCAGGCAGCGGGACCGGCGTGAGGCGCCCCGTCCGCCCCAGCTCGCCAGCGGTTCGGAATCCGACAGACACGAGCGCTGACCGGCCATATACGGTGGCCAGATGGCATCTGACACGCGCGACGGTTGGGACATCCGCTCCGAAGACGAGTCGCCCCACGAGGGGGGATTCCGCGCACGGATCGAGGTCACGACCGACCGCGGCGGACCCCGATACGGCGAGCTCAACGAGCAGATCCGACGACTCATGGACCTCGCCCGCTACGCGAGTCCCGAGGGTGCGGAGACCGAGGAGCTACTCGAGCAGATAACTGCCCTCAACGAACGACTGGCAAAGGTGCAGGTCGACGAGTGGCACACCCCCGCGGGAACCCGCGTCGACCTGCCTGCGCGTGGCAACATCACCCTCCCGCCTTACGTGATCTCGTCGGCGAGTGCCGATGGAGTGGTAGCCGAGGTCACCTTCCGGCCGTTTCACCTCGGTGGCAACAACGCGGCGCACGGCGGTCAGGTGGGGGTCGCGTTCGACGATCTCGGGGGTATGGCGTCGGCACTCGCGATCAACGGCGTCACCCGCACCGCGTACCTGACGGTCCAATACCGTTCGCTGACCCCGCTGTCGACGCCGCTGACCTGCCGAACCTGGGTCGACAAGCGGGAGGGACGCAAGGCCTTCGTGAAGGGCACGCTCCACGACGGCGATCGTCTCTGTGCCGAATTGGATTCGCTGTTCATTGAGTTGAAGCCTGGTCAGCCGTAGCATTCCGAGGGGCGGGGGAGTCCGCGTCCGGGGATTGTCCATATCCCACGGTTCGTGTGTACCAAGGGGAGCGACAGCCATATGGACAGACATTCGGTGGTCGACGACCGGCTCGCGATCACGGTGGCCCTCGGAGCGGCGTTGTTCGTCGTGGTTACGGCTGTGCAGGTCACGTTCGATCCAACGCCGGGGGCGCGTCCTGCGTCATCAGTTGCGGCGGTCACGGCCGTCGTGCTCGCGGCTATCGCGTGGACGCTCTGGCGACGACCGCGGCTGATCACGTCTCGTTCTGCGCCCGCGCTGGTGACCGTGGCGGCGCTGGTGGTTGCCGCGAATCCTGTCGTCTACGTGCTGTTCACGCACGTCGCCTATCCGTCGATCGGGACACTACCGGTCATCGTCGGCATCGGGGCGCTCGTCCCGTATCCACGCATCGCGCTTGCGCTGATCGTCGGGCTGAACGTCGCAGCGGTTGTGCTCGCGTGGCGCTATCCGCAGGCCGCCCCGCTCGGCGTCGTAGCCGTGCAACTGGTCAAGGCTGACGTGCTCGCGCTCGTGATCGCGCTGACCTGGCGACGCACCGAGCGCCGATTGGGGGCAGCCACCGCGACCATCGCGCACATGGCGGTGACCGACGAGCTCACGGGCCTGATGAATCGTCGAGGACTGACCGAACGCGGGCAGACGTTTGTCGACGAGGCGCTCGCGTCGGGAAACCATGTGATCGTCGCCTTCATCGACGTCAACAATCTGAAGCGAATCAACGACTGTCACGGACATTTGGTCGGTGACAGCCACCTCGCCGGTATCGGCCGGTCGTTGCGGTGGGTGTTCGACGATGGTGGACTGGCCGCCCGGGTTGGCGGTGACGAGTTCGCGTTGATCGCGCGTGGCGGACCGGATGAGGTGTCGCAGTTCCGATCCCAGGTGGAACATCTACGTGCACGAGTGCCGCACTTCGGTGTCGAGATCGGGTGGGCGCAGTGTGGGCCGGATGACGCCAGGTCGCTGCGGGTGCTGATCAACGAGGCGGACCGAATGATGCTGCGCGACAAGCGGCGGCTGAACTAGGGGCCGCCTGCGCCGCGCGCGGGGGTGCCGCCGGCGCGGTTCGGGTGCCCTAGCGCGGTTCAGTTACCCAGTGCGGTTGTGGCTTTCAGTGCAGTTCGGTGACCTCGATGGTGGCGCCCGCGGTGCGGAGTCGGTCGATCAGTGCGTCGCCCATCGCGACGGCGGGCGTGAGAACGCCTGCGCGCGAGGGTAGTTGGTGGCGGTTCAGTGCCAGTGTCAGTGCACTCTCGCCGAGCATGACAGCTGTGGCCTTGTAGCCGGGGTCGCCCTTCATCGAGAAGGTGGAGCGGAAGCGTCGAGCAGTCGTGGTGCGCGTGTAGGTGCGGATCACGAAATAGCCGTTCTCCCTTGTCTTCTCGCTCGGTCCGGAACCCGGTTTGGGGAGCACACGGTCGAGGAGTGCGCGCGTCGGGGTGAACGACATCGCGCCGAGGAACGCGCCCGACCCGACACCGACCGCGCCCGCGATGACTGTCGACACTCCCGGGACGCCGCCGACAGACATGGTCTCGGCGTAGTGGAAGTCCTTGCCGTACGCGCCGTCGAGGAGTGCGTTGGAGCGTCGGACGATACGTGTGTTGTGCGAGGCCATGAAGAAGGGTGCGAGGGTGCCGCGCAGCGACTCGTCGACCTTGTGCGCGTTGATGATTCCGATGTCGCTCGGCTCCGACGACAGCGCCGCGCGCGGGGTCTGGGCGGGTGTGCCGGAGAGTGCCTGCGGGTTGAGCAGTAGGCGTCGGATGCTGGAGTCTTTTGCCTGTTCGGCGATGACGCGCATCGAGTCGATGGTGCCGCCGGAGACGCCGCCGCGCATCGCGGCGACGACCATCGTGGTGTCGGTCATCTCGCCGGCGTCGGCGTCGGTCACGCCGCGATAGAGCTCGTACGCCGCGAGATCCGATGGGACGGAATCGAATCCGCACGAGTGCACGATGCGGGCGCCGGTGGCCTCCGCGACCTCGTGGGCTTTTTGGATGGAGTAGTGCACGAAGGGGACCTCGCCGGTGAGGTCGACGTAGTCGGTACCCGCGGTGGCAGCGGCGACGACGAGGGCCTCGCCGTAGCGAAGGTATGGACCAACGGTGGTGCAGACGACGCGCGTGCGGGCGACCATGGCGTCGAGCGACGCGGGTGACGACGAGTCCGCGACGATGAGCGGCCAGTTGTGCGCGGCGTCGGGGAGTCGGCGTCGGGTGTCGGCGAGCTTGGTCTCGGACCGTCCCGCGAGCGCGACGCGCGTTCCGGCGGGGGCGTGCTCGGCGAGGTAGCGGGCGGTGAGTTCGCCGACGAATCCGGTGGCGCCGAAGACGACGACGTCGAACTCGCGGATCTCAGGTGCCTCGGACGAGCTCGTCGGAGCTGACGACGGGGTGTTTTCGGGCTGGCTTTCACCGGTCATGAGTTCAATGTATATGCGACTGAAGTCACAGTAACGATGGGCTGCATCGCGCTGGTGGTGGAGCGTCGCAGGTCAGTCACGGGTTTCAGGAGGTGAGCCTGCGGGCGGCCGCGCGTGCCGCGAAGGGCGCGACGAACAGCATGAGCAGTACGCGCAGGATTTGGGCCGCGACGACGAATGCGACGTTGGAGCCCGCGGCCGTTGCTGCCGCGAGCACCGCGTAGATGCCGCCCGGGGTGGTGGCGAGGTAGCAGTCGAACATCGACTCGCCCGTCCACCAGGAGAGCAGCACACCGAGCAGCGCGCAGCCGACGCCGATCGCGAGGATCAGCACAACCGCGGCGGGCAGGATGCGGCCGATGGCGCGAAGTCGGGGAAGGGTGAATCCGAGACCTGCCTGCCAGCCGATCACCGCATACGCGATGGCGAGCAGGACCGACGGGACGGCGGCGTCGCCTGCGATCCCGGTGAGTTCTGCTGCGGTTGCGAGCGCCATCGGTCCGAGGAGGCCGGCTGCGGGGAGGTGGATGAGTTTGCCGAGCGGGATGCCGACACCTGTACAGATTGCGAGGAGTGCGACGCCCGCGGCCTGCTCTGTCCATGTTGGCCGAGCCACAACGACATTCGACGACGACGCGTGGAACACCAGCGATGCGACGAGTGGAATGGTGCTGGTCACGAGCGCGACCCGGACGTACTGGACGACCGCGACGACGCGCTCGTCACCACCGAGATCGCGGGTCAACGCGACGAGGCCCGACGCCCCGCCCGCTACCAGAGCGAGCGAGCCGGTCAGGGCGTCGACCTCACGGTGCAGGCCGAGGAGCGCGCCGCCCGCGACCGACAGCGCCAGCGTGCCGAGCCCGACGACGAGGACCGGCAGCCAGGCGGAGCCGAGGCCGGAGATGGTCGTCGGATCGGCCATGGTGCCGATGTAGACGCCGACCGTGCCCTGCGCCGCCAGCATCGCCGCGCGGGGGACCGTCGGCGGATCGGTGGCGGCGGGCTGTGTGGCCTTGTCGGCGGGTCCTGTTGCGCTGTCGGCGTGTGGTCCGGTGGCGGTGTGGGTGCTTGTGTCGGCGGGCGTGCGCGGGCGCGGGGCATATCCGATGATCGCGAGGAGTGCGGCGACGAGTAGTCCAGCGAACAGCGGTGCGGCGTCGACGTCGATGAGGTCCAGCAGGAGACTGACGCCGACCGTGAGGGCGGCGAGCAGGAACCAGCGGGTCATTAGTTGAGCGTAGCGACGCGGCGAGCGGGCGGTCGGGTGGAGCGAGCGGGGTGTGATGAGCGTCGCGAGGGGGTGGGTCAGGGGGTGGTTGCGCTGCCCAGGCTGAGTGCGGCAAACGGCCGGGGTGCGCCGTGTTGGTAGAACTGGTCGAGTGCGGTGAGGTCGAAACCGTTGTGGGTCAACAGTTTCGGAATGTCGCGGGTGAGATGGCAGCCGCCCGCGGTGCGTTTCTGGATCGGTTCGAGGCGTAGCTGCCAGCGTCGGACGGCGTCGTCGGGGGCGGTGCCGTGCTCGAGGAAGGCGACGGTGCCGCCGGGGCGCAGGACGCGGGCGATCTCGGCGAGCGCGGCGTCGACGTCGGGGATGGTGCAGAGGGTGAAGGTGGAGAGCGCGGCGTCGAACGTGTCGTCGTCGAAGGGCAGGCGCTGGCCGTCGAGTCCGGCGCGGCGGATCGGGATGGGCGAGGAGGTGACGCGGTCGGCGGACATATCCCAGGCGACGTCGGAGGGTTCGATCGCGTCGACCGACGTGACGGCTTCTGGGTAGAGGCCGACGTTGCGGCCCGAGCCGAATCCGATCTCGACGACGCGGCCGGAGAGTGGTGCGCAGGCGCGGCGTCGAAGTGGGTCGAGCATCGACGAGCCGCACGTCACGTTGATGACGCGCGGCAGAACGTGATCGGTGTAGAAGCCCATTTGCCCACCTTCCGTCGAGCCGGTGGCACGTATCGGTGATCACTTTAGGTGCGGACATAGGCTGGAGCTCATGAATTCCTCGACAGGGTCAGCGACTTTTGCGGCAGAGAGGGACGGGCCGAATCCGTCGACGTTGCAGGCGCGGGTGATCGTCGACGAGATGATCCGCGGGGGTGTGCGGGAGGCCGTGCTGTGTCCGGGGTCGCGCAATGCGCCGCTCGCCTATGCGCTGTATCTGGCGGATCGGGAGGGTCGGCTGCGGCTGCACGTGCGGATCGACGAGCGGTCGGCAGGGTTTCTCGCGTTGGGGTTGGCGGTGTCGTCGAGGCAGCCGGTGCCGATCGTGATGACGAGCGGCACGGCCGTCGCCAACATGGGACCCGCGGTGTTCGAGGCCAATTACGCGCGCGTGCCGCTAATTGTTGTCAGTGCGAATCGGCCGTATGAGCTGCTGGGATCTGGTGCCAACCAGACTGTCGAGCAGTTCGGGATCTTCGGAACGCAGGTGCGGGCGGCGATCAGCATCGGGCTGGCCGAGGAGGGGCTCGACGCCAACAGCCAGTGGCGTTCGGCCGTCGGGCGTGTGCTGGCGTCCGCGCGCGGTGCGCGGACGGGAAACGCCGGGCCGGTGCAGTTCGACATTCCGCTGCGCGAGCCGCTGGTGCCCGACGTCGCGAGTGCGTCCGAGGATCTCGGTGCGTTCTCCGGTCGACCCGGCGGCGTGCCGTGGACGCAGGCGCCGGTGGCCAAGCTCGACGTCCCGCTGCCGATCGATCTCTCGCTGGACACCGTGGTGATCTCGGGGCACGGGTCGGGTGTGCATCCGGAGTTGGCGGGCGTGCCGACCGTCGCCGAGCCGACGGCCCCGCACGCCGCGACGCCGTTACACCCGCTGGCGCTGGGGTCGATCAAGCCGCAGCAGGCGATCATCTGCGGACGTCCGACGCTGCATCGCGGGGTGTCGAGGCTGCTGGCCGACCCGGAGGTGCGCGTCTATGCGCTGACCACAGGGCCCCGCTGGCCGGACGTGTCGGGCAACGTGTATGCGACCGGAACGCGCGCGGATGTCAGCGGCGAGCCGCGCGAGGAGTGGCTCAAGGAGTGCGCGTTTTTAGAGCAGCGAGTGCTGGGGGCGGTGGATTCCGTGCTCGACGAGCCAGGCCCGCCGACCGGGCTGCACGTCGCGCGCGTGGTGAGCGGCGCGTTGTCGGCGGGTGATCAGTTCGTGGTCGGGGCGAGTAATCCGATTCGCGACGTCGCGCTGGCGGGTCGGGTGTCCGAGGGGGTGCGCGTGCTGTCGAACCGCGGCGTCGCGGGGATCGACGGGACCAATTCGACGGCGATCGGTGCTGCGCTGGCCGGGGGCGCGACGTCGGTTGGTGGGGCTGCACGGACCGTCGCGTTGATGGGCGATCTGACGTTCATCCACGACTCGACCGGGCTGATCATCGGGCCGGGGGAGCCGCGCCCCTCGTCGTTGCGGATCGTCGTGGCGAACGACGATGGCGGTGGGATCTTCGGGCTGCTGGAGCAGGGTGACCCGCGGCTCGACTCCGGCGCGTTGTCGGGGGCGTACGAGCGGGTCTTCGGTACTCCGCACCGCACCGACCTGGCCGCCCTGTGCGCCGGGATGCGGGTGGCGCACCGTCGGGTGTCGCTGGGCGAGCTCGCCGCCGTGCTGGGCGAGGAGCTGCCGGACGACGCAGGGGGCATCGAGGTCGTCGAGGTGGTCACCGACCGCAGCCGACTGCGCGACGTCCACGCCGCCATCGCCGCGCGGGTGTCGGGGTAGGGCCTGGCTTTCGGGCTGGGCCGAGCGGCTGGGCTGGCTGGCCGAGTGTGCGCAGAGAAGTGCACCCCTGGGGTGGTCGGGGTGTACCGGTACAGGTCGATGGCCCACGGGACGTAGTTTTCTGCGCGGGGAGCCGCGCCCGCCGGGGGCGTCGGGCCCGGCGGTTATCCTGGCAGCCATGAATCCGACCATCCTGCGACGTGTGCAGAAGGTGTTGCTCACGCTCGGGATGGTCGTGACCGCGATGTGCCTGGTGCTCATCGTCGCGTGCTTCCGCAACGACGCGGAGATCGAGAAGCACAAGGCCACGGTCACCGCCGACGTCGTATACGCCGACAGGCTGCACGCCAATGCGTACTTCCAGACGCCCGACGGCTCGGTGCACAGTCCGCGGCTCGGGCTGCTGTATCCGACGGAGCTGACCGCGGGACAGCGGATTCGCGTCGACTACAGCACCGCCAATCCCGACCTCGCCAAACCGACCGGGCGCACCGCGGTGCTCTCGATCGTGCCCGCGGTGTCGGTGGCGGTACTCGGCTGGATCGTCGTGGGGGCGCTGATGCTCGGCGTCGCGGAGTTCTCCCGACGCTGGGGCCGACGCCGCGCCGCCCTGCGCACCGCGCGTGACGAGGCCGACGACGAAGCGGTGGCCAAGCCCGACGCCCAGGCGGAGGCCAAGCCCGACGCACAGTCCGCCGACGCTCAAGCGGAGGCCGAGGCTCAGTCTGATCGCTCAGCGTCCGGATCGTCGACCGCCGAGACTTCACGCGGAGTTTCGAGACCCGACACGTCGGCCGAGGTTGCCGGAAACCTCGGCCGCTGATTCTTGCGGCATGCGCGTCGCAATCGCCGCCGAGAGCTTCCTTCCGCAGGTCAACGGGGTCGTGAACTCGGTTCTCCGGGTCATCGACCACCTCGAACGCCACGGCCACGAGGCCGTGGTGATCGCTCCCGACTCGGCGCGCGGCGTCGAACGTGGTCCGCGACTGGTGGGTCGGCGCACGCCGGTGCATCTGTTGCCGTCGGTGAAGGTGCCGCGGGTGTCTTCGTTGCCGGTGGGGGTGCCCGCGCCCGTGCTGTATCGGACGTTGCGTGACTTTCAGCCCGACGTCGTGCATCTCGCGTCGCCGTTCGTGGTGGGCGGGGCCGCGGCGATGGTTGCTCGGCGCCTCGACATCCCGACGGTGGCGGTGTTTCAGACCGACATCGCGGGGTTCGCCGACGCATACCGGCTCGGGATGGCTTCGCGCGCGGCGTGGCGGTACACCAGGCGACTGCACGAGATGTGCGACCGCACGCTGGTTCCCTCGAGTGCGACACTGGAATCGCTGGGTGCACATGGTGTTCCGCGCTTGTATCGGTGGGGGCGCGGCGTCGACACGCAATTGTTCAATCCGACGCGACGTGACGAGGCGCTGCGTCGTGAGTGGATGGGTGATCGGGAGCGGTTGGTCGTCGGATTCGTCGGGCGGTTGGCGCCGGAGAAGCACGTCGAGCGGTTGGCTTCGCTCGCGCACGACGACTCGGTGCGAGTGGTGATCGTCGGCGACGGACCGGAGCGTGCGAGGTTGACGCGGCTGCTGCCCGACGCGGTGTTCACCGGGGAGTTGCGCGGCGTCGAGTTGGCTCGTGCGTACGCGAGCCTCGACGTCTTCACGCATGCGGGTGAGCACGAGACGTTCTGCCAGGCGATCCAGGAGGCGATGGCCAGTGGGCTGCCGGTCGTCGGGCCGGACGCAGGTGGGCCGCGTGATCTGGTGTCGGCGTGGCGAACGGGATATCTGCTCGAGCCGGCGTCGTACTCGGCGAAGTTGCCCGAGGTGATCGACGTGCTGCGCGATGACACGCATCGTTCGGCGATGGGTCGGGCAGGGCTTGCGGCGGTGCGCGATCGGACCTGGCCCGCGATCTGTGAGCAGCTGGTCGGGCACTATCGCGCGGTGATCGCAGGACAGAGCGGACTGACCGATTCGGAGCTGTTGGCCGGGTAGTAGCGTGGTCGGCATGGCCATCACCGACCGCGCAGGTCTCGACAAGGCGCCTGCCGAGGTCGCCGCGATGTTCGACGGCGTTGCGAAGCGCTACGACATCACGAATACCGTGCTCTCCTTCGCGCAGGATCGTCGGTGGCGCAAGGCGACACGCAAAGCATTGGCACTGGGCCCGTCGGACGTGGTCTTGGATCTCGCGGCGGGGACCGCGGTCTCGACCGTCGAGCTGGGGGAGTCGGGAGCGACGTGCATCGCCGCCGATTTCTCGCTGGGCATGCTGAAAGCTGGTGCCGACCGCGACGTTCCCAAGGTCGCGGCCGACGCGCTGGCGTTGCCGTTTGCCGACGGATCGTTCGACGCCGCAACGATTTCGTTCGGGCTGCGGAACGTGCAGGACGTACCACTCGCGTTGTCCGAACTGAGTCGTGTGCTGAAACCCGGTGGGCGACTTGCGATCTGCGAGTTCTCGACCCCGACTTTCGGGCCTTTCCGCACCGTGTACATGGAGTACCTGATGAAGGCGCTGCCCGCGGTGGCGACCAAGGTGTCGAGCAATCCTGCGGCGTATGTGTACCTGGCAGAGTCGATTCGGGCGTGGCCCGACCAGTTCGGCCTCGGCGACCTGATCCGCGACGCGGGGTTCACCGACGTGCGCTGGCAGAACCTGACTGGCGGCATCGCCGCGGTGCACACGGGCCGCAAAGCTTAGCTCGAGCCGGGGTGCGTACACAATCGTGACGTGAGCGGGGGGCCGAGGAGATTATTGTCTCGGCGTCGCGCTGACGACCGAGTTGTGTACAGCGGGCCGGGGTTGGCCTGTAGCTGTGTGTCTTGTTGAAGGATGTGGGTGCTGCAGCACACAGATCCTTCGATACGACACACATGTGGCCGCTCGGTGCTGCTAAGCCGAGCTCTTGTGCGCGACGGGGCATCCCGTGGGGAAGGTGCCGAGGTCGTCGACGCGGTAGCCGTTCGGGTACCCGCGGACCTCGGCGGTGTCGATGCCGAAGACGGGCTCGGTTCGGGGTGTGGCGAAGTAGCGGATCGCCAGGCCGCGCGCCTTCAGTCCTGCGGTGACGAGTACACGCTCGGCGCGTGTGGGGTGCGGGTATCCGAAGGCGTCGAGGAGGGGTTCGTCCATGAGTGCGCGGGCGAGACGTCGGACGAGGGGTGCGGGGAGCAGTCGGTACGGCATGAAGGTGGTCAGCAGGTCGAGGGTCGAGTCGGCGACTGCGCGGGAGCCTTCGCGGAAGTCGAAGTGCTGCCGCTCGTAGGAGTCCATCAGGGACTCGAACTCGGCGTAGGTGTCGGGAATGTCCTTGATTCCCATGTGCTTTCCGAGTAGACGGTAGTAATTCGTGAGACCGTCGATCTCACGCTGGCTGAGTGTGCGCCACTCGTATGCGTTGATCCAGCGGGGTGGGCAGACGACGAATGTCGCAAGGACGTAGCGCATGTCGTCGTTGGAGATGTCGTAGCGGCCGTGCATCTGGTTGATCCGCCGAACCGCCGCGTGCCCCTGGCCGCCCGGAGCAAAACCGTGCTCGACGGGCGCCGACAGGAGGAGCACCGTGTCGTCGTAGCGCTTCTGGGTTTCCTCGGTGAATTGGACTGTCTTGTACAGCAATTCGCCGATCGATGGCACCGCGTACGTGCGGAACAGCGCAAAGCTGAGCGCTTGCGTTGTGGCCCAGACGAATTCCTTGCTCGACAGTTCGATGGCGTAGGTGCGTGGCTCCTCGGCGGGGTCGACGGCGGCGAGTTCGTCGCGGCGACGGTAGCGCTCGCGTCGACGCGCGGAGATCGTGCCCAGAAGCCGCGAAGGCAGTGTCCGCAGAGGCATGGGTGCTCCCTTGTCGACGTTGTGGTGCATAACACATTCTCGATGAAACGTATCACGCAGAACGTCTCAAACCAATGGTCGATGCTCCGCCCCGGGGCTACCGGGGTGGGTTCAGGCGAACGGGGGCCGGTGGTCGATGCGCGTGGAGACGTGCCCGGCCGCACGCCAGGCCCGGGCGACCAGATCGGCGTCGTCGTCGGTGATGAGGTTGCCCATCACGCGTACGACGAGCGACATCAGCTTTGCCGATCGGATGCCCGGCCGGCCGAGCAGCGGCACCGCGCGTGGGACGGTCAGCACGCCGGCGAGGCGTCGAGCAGCCGAGAACGCCAGGCCGTAATGCTCGACGAGGGTTTGCTGCCACTGCGCGGTGTGGTCGGGGCTGCCGAGGCGCTGCGCGGCAAGACGACCGGTCTCGAGGGCGTAGTCGATGCCCTCGCCGTTGAGCGGATTGACGCATGCGGCGGCGTCGCCGATGAGCATCCAGTTGGGCCCCGACACGCCCGTCACCGCGCCGCCCATCGGCAGCAGCGCCGACGTGAGCCGAGCGGGCTTCCCGGTGATCTGCCACTCGTCGCCGACCATC
>NZ_LZMO01000005.1:0-1316 GCF_001665715.1 Gordonia sp. 852002-10350_SCH5691597 | reverse complement strand
GTGACCCGTCCTGAATAAGGTTGACACTTTTTCCCCGACAGGGAGTGAGCGTCAAGATGGAAGGGCAGAAGAAGCGAACGCAGAGGGACTACACGCTGGCTTTTAAGTTGGCAGTGGTTGAGCAGGTGGAAAAAGGCGAGCTGACCTACAAAGAGGCACAGCGACGCTATGGCATTCAGGGTCGCTCGACGGTGCTGGTATGGTTGCGCAAGCACGGACGACAGGACTGGAGCGCCTCAGCGGAGGCCAAAACCACGATGGAAAATCAAAGCAGCCAGCGCAAGTCGCTCACGCCAGAGCAGCGCATCAAGGAATTGGAAGTGCAGTTGCGGGAGGCCCAAGAGAAGGCACGCCTGTTCGAGGCGGTGATCGACGTGATCCAGAAAGAGCATGGGGCGCGCGTCGTAAAAAAGCCTTCGGGCAGGTCCTCACGCAAAAGCTCGTCCAAGGGCTGAGTGTGGGCAGGGCCTGCCGCTACATTGGCATCAGCCGCCAGGCGTACTACAAACGCCAGCAAAGCGAGACACGGCAAAGCGCGCGTGAGGCCAAGGTCTGTGCGTTGGTCAACCACTTACGGCTGCGCCAGCCGCGCTTGGGTACGCGCAAGCTCCAGCACGTGCTGCGCACGCCCCTGGCCGAGGCAGGCATCCAGGTTGGCCGGGATCGCCTGTTCGATATCCTGCGTGCAGCCCGGCTGCTGGTCGTGCCGCAGCGGGCGTATCACAAGACCACACACAGTCATCATCGCTTCCGGCGCCATCCCAATCTGCTCAAGGACGGCCCGAACCAGGTCATCCCCACCGGGCCGGAGCAGGTCTGGGTGGCCGACATTACCTATCTGCCGACCGCCCAGCGCTGTGCGTACCTGAGTCTGGTGACTGACGCCTACTCGCGCAAGATCGTGGGCTACCGCGTGCATGACAGCCTGCATGCCGAGTCGGTCGCCCAGGCGTTGAAGATGGCGCTGAAGACGCGCCATACGCGACAGCCTCTGGTTCATCACTCGGATCGGGGCATCCAATACTGTTCAGCCGAGTACCAGCGCATCCATCAGCGGCACGGCATCACGTGCTCCATGACCGACGGCTACGACTGCTACCAGAATGCCCTGGCCGAACGGGTCAACGGCATCCTCAAAGGGGAGTTGCTGCTCAAGCGCCCCGCCGACCTAGAGCAGGCCGCACGCATGGTGGCGCAGGCCGTGCATATCTACAACCACGAACGGCCTCATCTGGCCTTGAAATACAAAACGCCCGATGCGGTGCATCGGGCGCTCGCTGACTGAGCACTGTGTCAACCTATGGCAGGACTTGACA
>NZ_LZMO01000004.1:0-2941 GCF_001665715.1 Gordonia sp. 852002-10350_SCH5691597 | reverse complement strand
CGCGGGCACAGTGCTCGCGGCTATTGCGAACGCCACGATAATCCCGATATGGAACGCGATAAAAGCTGCCGCACAGTTCATGTGGAGCGGTATATCGACGATCTTTGAGTGGTTCAAGGCCGGGGTGAATCTGCTCGGCAGCATCGTCAGCACAGTGGTGAGCGCAGTGATCGAACCTGCGTGGAATGCGGTCAAGGCTGGCGCCGAGTTCATGTGGGGCGGCATCCAGCAAATCTTCTCGTGGATTAAGACGGGCTGGAACGCTCTCGGCACCGCGATCCGCTGGGTCGTCGACAACGTTGTGAAGCCGGCGTTTGATGCGATCAAGGGCGCGCTGCAGTCGGTGTGGGATTTCTTCGGCACTGTCGTGTCGGGTATCGGGACGGCATGGGACAAGCTGAAAGGCTTCGTCGCCACACCGATCAACTTCGTCATCAACACCGTCTGGAATAACGGACTTCTCAAGGCGTGGAACACGATCGCTGGTTTCCTTCCTGGCCTCAAGCAGATGTCTCCGCTCGCTCCGGTGAAGTTCGCCGAGGGCGGTCCTGTCCCAATGTCGGGTGGAGCGAAGCGCGGCAAGGACTCGGTTCATGCGCTCCTTATGCCTGATGAGCATGTGTGGGATGTCGATGACGTGCGCAAGTCGGGTGGTCAGGGCACGCAGTATCGGATGCGTCAGATGGTTGACGCGGGCAAGCCGTTCACCTGGACGCCGAGCGGTCTCGCCGCCGCCGCGTCGGACGGCGCCCTCCCGCGCTTCGGTGACGGCGGATCTGTTTCTGCGGGTGACAAGCTGGCGCCAATGCCCGGTGAGGGCGGGCTGCAAGACATTGCGAAGCTGATGGGCCGCATCATTACTCGGTTGTGGCCCAAGGGTGTGGCCTCGATTGGCGGCTACCGACCACCGGATGGGTACAACGAGCACAGCACCGGGCGCGCGCTCGATGTCATGATCAACGACGATAAGACGGGCGACCAGGTCAAGGACTTCTCTCTCGCGAACAGCAAGAAGTTCCCGATCAACTGGACCATCTGGAAGCAGAAGATGTGGTATCCGGATGGCCGCTCGGAGGGGATGCCCGACCGCGGCGCGCCGACGGCGAACCATATGGATCACGACCACGTGTTCTATGCCGAGCAGTCGGTCGACCCGAACGTGGTGCCGGAAGGTCTCGTCACGAGCGGATTTGGTGGCCCGTCGACTGCGGAAATGCTGGGGATCATCAAGAAGAAGATCACCGAGATCATCGACAAGGCGCTCAACCCGATCAAGGAAGGCATGGCTCGGGTTATCGGATCGCCACCGCCTGAATGGTTGGGTATCCCGCCGAAGGCGTTGGATGAGACGAAGACAAAGGCGATTGACACGGCGTTCAATCTGGCTGGCAAACTCGGCGACAAGCTCGAGAAGGCGTACGAGGCGGCGAAGAAGATCACGTCGACCGTCACCCACATTCTCAAGGCTCCTGGTCGTGCGATCGCCGGACTGTTCCGCGATCAGGGTGGGTTTGTTCCCACAGGCCAGTCGATCGTCACGAACGAGACAGGCAAGCCCGAAGCGGTCTTGAACTGGACGCAACTCAACGACGTGAAAGCGTTGATGGATAAGGGTGCATCCATGTCTGAGGCGATCGCCCAGGTGGGTGCATCGAAGCCGGACAGTGACACGATCCCGGCCGGTGCAGTGGTGTTGAAGGATTCGGCGACTGCCGCTGAGGTGCAGGCCGCGGCAGACAAGATCAAGTCTGCAGCGGACACAACATCCGATCCGAGTAATGGTGCGGGCCAGCCGAACACGAGTGGTGTCGGTGGGGCGTCACAATCGGAGACGCCGGGGAAGATGAAGAGCCTCAAGGAGTTGGGGCAGGATGCGGGTGGAATACTCGCTGAGGGTATTGGTGACTTCTTCGGGTTGCCGTCGTGGATCACCGACCCCGGTAACGCGGTGTCGATCGATAAGGGTGAGAACGTTCGCACCTCGAATCAGGGTGCGGCGGCGGGTAACTCGTCGATCACGAATGCGCCGGAGGCACCGTCGTCGCCATCGGTGACACAGTCGACGCCGCAGAGCTCGTATTCCGATCCGCAGTACGGGGATGGGTCGACGTTTCAGCAGGGTTCAGCCCCGCTGTCGAAGATGCCTGAACTGGGTGCGGGTGGTGCCCCGAACATCAAGTACGACCCGTCGAAGGGTGCCGAGCAGTGGCGTCCGATGGCTCAGTGGGCGATCGATTACGTCAATCAGTCGTTGAAGGGCGCCAACCAGGTACAGGCGATGGTTGAGCAGATCGATGACGAGTCTTCCGGTAACCCGAATGCGCAGAACAACGTTGATTCGAACGCTGCCAACGGTGACCCTTCGGTGGGGTTGTTGCAGATCATTCAGTCGACCTTCGATTCTGTGCGTGACCCGAAGCTGCCCAACGACCGACGCAACCCTGCGTCGAATCTCGTTGCCGCGCTGCGCTACTACGTGCCGAAGTACGGCAAGGATCTGACCGCACGATGGGGCCGGGGCAAGGGCGGCTACAAGCTGGGTGGCTATACCGGCAACTTTGGTCTCGATGAGATCGCCGGATTCGTGCATGGCCGAGAGTTCGTCGTCAATGCTCCGGGAACAGCCCGCAACTTCAGTGTGCTGTCGGCCATCAACTCGGGTGAGGACGTACAAGGTGCCCTCGTTGGTGCTGCCGCAGGGTGGGGTTCAGTGTCCGATCGGGGATCGAGTCAGCGGGTCAGCGGGTCTGGTGGTCGCGTCATGAACGTCACCGTGTATGGGCACACCGCAGGCGACATTGTGTCCGAGATCAACCGCAACGAGTTCCGCGGATCAGCAGGCTATGGATCGAGGGTGCGCTAGTGGATTACCCACGTGTGGTCGAGGTTGATGGTGTTAACGGGTCGACGTGGACGCTGCACGGGTCGGGGATGGGGCCAG
>NZ_LZMO01000003.1:0-8664 GCF_001665715.1 Gordonia sp. 852002-10350_SCH5691597 | reverse complement strand
GGTTTCCCATGCTCCCGGGCACCCCGCAACGGGCCAGCCACGACTACGTGCGCAACGGCACCTCCAGCCTGTACGCGTCGCCACCGCGGTCGGCGCACTGGCCGGGCTCGTCGTCGGCTGCATAGTGATCGTGGGGTGTGTCTGGGGAGCCGGTGTGGGCGCGGCGATCGGCGCCGTTGTCGGTATCAACAACGGCGACCCCCGCGCGGGGCAGGCGATCCTCAACTGGATCAACACGCCCTGACCACCACGGGGATGGGTGGCTCACGGCGAACCGAGCCCAGTTCGGTGGTGAGTCGACGCCGCAGCTGGCCGCGACGCGCCAGCCAAACGGGCACCCTGGTACCGACCCACGCTGCCCCTAATCCGGAGATCCACGTCACTGGCCAGGCACCAGGCGCGGTCGGCGGGCCATACGAAGGCCGGCGGGTCGTGAAGCAGCGCAGGCGTCTCGTGTGTCAGTGGCTGCTCCCACGCCTTGAGGTCGGACAGTGTGCCGACGTAGAGGTGGTAGTCGCGGTTGGGGATGTGCATTCGAGGCCCACCCGGTAGGGGAGACACCACACCCGAATAGCCGGCCCAGATCGCGAAGTAGCAGTCATCGGAGCTGCGCGTCGCCGCAGCCAGGGCTCTGCACGTCCTGGCGACGATAGCGTGCTCGTAACCCTCATAGGCGGGCTCTGTGAAGTCCTCGCGCGGAACGCTTTGGTGAGGACGGTCTGAATCCATCACCGTGACCGCGTCCGGGATCTCCTCTGCGGCGGCGGTCTTGAACCCGGTGAAGCCGTCCATCGCGACCACCTCGACCGCGTCACGGAAGGCGTCGTCGCGGTCGGCGAGCCAGGTCTTGAACGCCGCCTTCGACCGGCCCTCGACCATGTCCAGCAGCCTTGCTGGGCCGGCGCCATCGCGGACCGGGGTGAGGTCGATGATCACGGTGACGTACTTGTCGCCACGCCTGGTGTGGCGCCAGACGTGCCCATCGACGCCAATGACCTTCACGCCCTCAAACCGCGTGGGGTCGTTGATCAGCAGCCGCTTGCCTTCAGCCAGGACCGCGTTGTTGGCGGTGTCCCACGCGACCCCGAGTCCCTCGGCGACACGGGCGACGGTGAGGTGTGCGACCACGATCCCTTCCAGCGCCCACCGCAGCCCGGTGCGCGAGAGCTTCGCGCGTGGCTCCGCCGCGGCGCTGGTGTCTTGGCGCCACACGTGTCCGCAGTCGGCACAGCGGTAGCGGCGCACTACAACTTCCAGCACGGTCGGTCGCCAGCCCAGCGGCTCGTGGGCCAACCGCCGGATCACGGTGTCACGAGCAGCGCCTTCGCTGCCGCACCGTCGGCACCACTGATCTGGTTCCACCACGCGGCACGCGAGGACCGCACGATCCGGTTCAAGTCGTTGTCCGGTCACGCTCAGATCGAGGCCGTCGAGTCGAGCGAAGGCGGTCAGGTCAGGGCGGCCGAAGCCGGCCGGCGGGGTAGCGTCGGACACGTCGAGGTCTTTCGGATGGATGGCGTAGGAACCTCCGTCGTCGGGAGACCTCGACGTCTATCTGCGGACCGACGCGCCCGGCCGACCTATACCGTCATCTGAGAAGGACCCCTGAAACGTCTTCGACGACGACGGGACCGGCGAGCAGGAGGGCGCGGTGAGCTAAAGGAATGGAGCTTGCTCGGCTTCGTCGCCGCCGCAAGCTCCGGTGAAACGGTCGGTACTGGTCGGTCGTCGTCGGTCACCACCGGATGGCGGCGTCCCCCACGCTCGGCGTTTGCGCAGGTCAGCGGCTCGTTCGCCCAGTGGGCGCATCAAGCGATAGACGCAAAGCCGACGTGATTAGGTCGTCGGTTCGATTCCGACAGGCGGCTCCGGCGAACAGCCCCTGACCTGCGGAAACGCAGGTCAGGGGCTGTTCGGTTCTGGTGGTCGCGCGATGCGCTGGCCTCACGGCTCTGCCCGACACCGACGTCGCTCTCCTCTGCGACGGACCCCTCGCCGGCTGAGCGCTCGCGGCCGGCATCCTGTCCGTGTGCCGATAGGCCTCGTACCGCTCGGCAACGCAGCGTGGCGTTGCGTCGCGACCTGGCGACGGCTCGGCGGGGCGCGATCGTCTCGTGCGTTGGCGGACTACGGGAGCTTGGACGCGAGGACGTCGGCCGCCAGGATCTCGGGTGCTGCGCCGAGGAGGTGCTGGTTGGCCATCAGGGCTGCGACGATGGCGCCGTTGGCGTGGGCGTCGCGAGCGGCCTCGTCGGGGAATGCATCGAAGATCCAGAAGGTGTCGGCGTGGGTCCTGACCGCGAACCAGACAATCGTTCCTACTTCTTCGTTGGCGAGTGAGACAGCGCCGGCGAGCAGATCGGCGACCGCGTCGTGCTGTCCATCGGCCGCGACGATCTTGGCGACGAAGGCATACGGAAGTGATGCGGGTGTGGACATGAGGGGTTCTCCTAGGTGTCGAGGTTTTTTGGTGAAGCGAGTTCAGCGTATGACGAGCGAGGGCCGGTGGGGAGTGGCGTATACGGCAGTATTGCTATTGTTTACGTCATGCGTATCGGACTGATCGCGATCGACGGCTGCTTCGGTTCGGCTATCGCGTCGATCATCGACATCGTGCGGGTGGCCGACGGAGCCCGCGGCGATGTCGACCCGCGGATCGACCCGATCGAACTCGCCATCCTCGGACCGAAACGGCGAGTGACCACGACGGCATCGATGACCCTGTCGGTGGACCACCCGCTGTCGGAGTCCGGAGAGTTCGACGTGGTCGTCGTCCCTGCGCTTGGAACCCTTACGGCCGCCGCTACCAACGACGCCCTCCAGAGCCGAGATGCTCGTTCGGTCATCGCCTCGCTCGGGCGCCTCGACGAGGCGACCACCCGGATCGCCGCGGCGTGCACCGGCGTGTTCGCCGTCGCCGAGACCGGACGGATGCATCATCGGCGGGCGACGACCAGCTGGTTCCTGGGGCCGGAGTTCCTGAAGCGCTATCCGACCGTCGCCCTCGATCTCGACACCATGGTCGTGGCCGACGGGAACCTCGTCACCGCCGGCGCCGCCTTCGCCCACATCGACCTCGCGCTCTCACTCGTGCGATCGATCAGCCCCGACCTGGCCCAACATGTCGCCAAGCTCCTCATCATCGACGAGCGCCCGTCGCAGGCGGCCTTCGTCGCCTACGAACATCTCCGGCACGAGGACCCGATCGTCGTCGAGTTCGAACGCTTCGTGCGCGCCCGCCTGGACGAACCGTTCAACGTCGCCTTCGTCGCGCAGTCGCTCGGCACCAGCCGGCGCACCCTCGAACGACGAGTCCGTGCGGCGCTCAACCTCACTCCGCTCGGCTTCGTCCAACGGCTTCGCATCGAACGAGCTCGGCACCTCTCAGCAACCACGGACCTCACCTCCGCCGAGATCGCGCTAGGGGTCGGCTACGCGAACGCCGAGACTCTGCGCTCCCTCCTGCGCAGGGAGCGACGCCGTTCCTGACCTATCGCCATGCCTGTAGCCGGTGTGCTAGTGCTCGACTGGGACCACCTCTCAGCACGTCGCGTCGACGCTCCCGCGTCGCCCCTGGACGACCCACTCGACACGCCCGCAGCACAGGTCATGTGACGTGTCCCGGCTTCGCGGACGGTCGGGGTTGGGTGGCTGTGATGTCGCTGCGTTCTCGTCGAGAGGATCAGCAGACCCGATCAGAGCCGATTGGGAAGTCACCTCGGCGGGCGCTGTGAAGGTCTGCGAGGTCGTCACGTAGCGGCTTGCTAAGCCGGTGCGGATTCTCGGCGAGCGGCCCGGAGATGAATTCGATGACAGCGTGAACGATCCGGGATGGTAGACGCCCGAGATCGCGGCGAGCTGGGGATGCGACCTCAACTCGGTACGGGCTGACCGAGTCGGGCGGTGCATCGCTCATTTCGGCGGCATGCCGTGTTCGGCGCGCAGGTCGTCGATGGACACGGTTTCACCGGCCGCGTACTCGGCGTGTGCGGTAGCGACGTCGTCGCGGACGCCGGCGTGTGAGAGCCAGTAGATCGTGTCGTGCAGCGATTCGAGGTCGTCGGCCGACATCAGCACCGCGGCAGGTTTGCCGTGCTTGGTGATCGTGATGATGTCGTGCGTGCTCTCGGCGCTGTCGATGAGCGCGGAGAGCTTGTCCTTGGCTTCACCGAGGGGCACTGTCGTCATACGTTCAGTGTAGCCGCCACGCTGGCCAGGATATGGCCTGATTTTTGGCCGATAGTGTACGTTATGTCAAGTAATGCTTGTCGGAGTCGAATAGCGGTGCTTGACATGCAAGCTACCACTACCCCACGCTTGAAGCGTGACAACCACTCATCTTGTGGATCTCGTTGACGCGCACAAGCATGCGTATGGAGTCAGCGATGCCGAGTTGGCGCGACGCATCGGGATTTCTCGGCAGAACCTGAACCTGTGGCGCACGCACGGGGTGCGCGGGCTACCGGCCCGTGCGACGTTGGAAGGCATCGCGACGGTAATCGGACGCACCTATCAGTCGGTCCTGGAGGCGGCACTGCGTGACGCCGGATACCTCGACGGTCCGTGGACCACCACCGACGACCACTAATTGAGTAGCTTCCGGATCGACTGAGACGTCGGGGGCACCGAGAAGGAAGCGCTAATGAAAGCATGGAGTCTGCGCTACTTTGGGCCACCACGGTCGGCGGCGCGAGGACGCGACAGAACAACCGCCACATCGGAAGGCCCAGCAAGATGACAGTGCCCACAATGAGCTCCTTGCGCTGGCGAGCCCAGCTCGGTGGCGGCCTGGTCGCCATCGCACTGATCACAGTTGGCTGTAGCGACAGCGAGGACACTGCATCGAGTGGCTCCAGTTCGTCGCCGACCCCGGCGCCCACCACTATCGTCACTCCCCCGCCGCCGGCATGGATCAGGGACCGTAGCTGCGGGGTGGCCTGGGGACCAGACGGCATCCTGGACATTGTGGCGTTGACTCCCGGCGTTGATTGTGGGGCCGCCAAGCGGGCCGCCGACACCTACATGTCCGACGTTGACGGGTTCATGTCTAGCAACCCTCTCGAGGTCGGTGACGGCTGGACTTGCCAGATACCGCACCTGCCGCTGGGCAGTCGATGCATCACCTGTCCGAACGGAATCGACCGGCCCCACGCTGATCACTGCTCCCACACCGCCGAAGCACTTTAACCGATCCGTCACTGCAGCATCATCGAGAAGCCGTCCTCGACACCGGCAGGTCCCGGGCCCGCTGGCTGTGATGTCTTCGCGCTGGCGGCGTCGGCGGGGAGAGGATTTCGCAGTGAGCAGCACCGCTCTTTCCGGGATCGAGGCGACCACCGAATCCGGCCCGCGGTGCTGCACGAAACCTTGGGGGCTCCATCGAGCCAGTGGCAATCCGACCGTGGTTGCCTCACCATGGAGGGGTGACTGCTGAGCGTTGCCGATCCACCGCCGATCCTGCCGAACCCTTCCGATGCCGAGCTGCTCATCGGCCTGGTGGTCTCACCATCCCTGAGTGCGGTGCTCGGCCCCGAGGTCACCACCTCGGTGCGCAAGATTTTGGTGCAGCGGTATCCGGGAGTGCGCTGGCAACTGAAGATGGCCGAAGACCGGCTGGTCGATCCACCCACCGAGACCTTGGACCTGCTGGAGGCGGCCCGAAACCGCGTGCTGGAGGAGAACTGGGATTTGGCCGTGGTGCTCACCGAGATCCCCCTGAAGACCGGCCGACGTCCGGTGCTCACCCAGCTCAGCCCCGTGCACGGGGTAGGACTGGTCTCCGTCCCAACCCTGGGAGCCGTGCACGTGCGGCAGAAGGTGCAAGAGACCACCGTGCACGTGGTCGGGCAGCTCCTGGGCTACGACGCCGAAGACCCCAACGCCCAGCGGGATCTTGCTCGAAGAGCCCACCAGCTGTCCACCGATCTCGACGAACGCCCGGACGACAACGTCGTGCAGTTCACGGCCCGAGTGCTGAGCGGCAACGTGCGGTTGCTGCTGGGCATGATCCGCGCCAACCAGCCTTGGGCCTTCGTGGCCCGGCTCTCCCGGGCGATGGTCGTGGCAGCGGCCACCGGCATGCTGACATTGGTGGCCTCGGACCTATGGGTACTGGCCATGGCCTACGGGCCGGTGCGCCTGGTCCTGCTGGCGGTGATGGCGATCGGGGCGGTGGGTGCCACCCTGATCCTGGGAGCCGACTTGTGGGAGCGCCCACGGCGGCAAGCCCAACGTGAGCAGGTGATCCTGTTCAATTTGGCCACCACCGCGACCGTGGCCATCGGGGTTGTGGTGTTCTACCTCGGCTTATTCATCCTGTCCTGGGTCGGCGCGCTGCTGCTCATCGACGAGCAGGTACTGGCCGGTATCGCCGGTCACCCAGTGAACGCTTTGGACTACGCGAAGATCAGCTGGCTCACCGCCAGCCTGGCCACCGTGGGCGGAGCACTAGGAGCTGGCCTGGAGGACGACGATGTGGTGCGCGCCGCTGCCTACACCCGGTCCAGCACCTGACACAGCCCCAGCACAGAAGAAACTGAAACATCTACGCGTTGATGCCACGTCTATGCAGGTGTCATTGCCGGTCGCGATGACTTGGTGGGCTCAGCGCAGTGCGCTGCCTCGTACTCGGCGGGTGGGGCGTTGCCGAGGCGGGTGTGCGGGCGGGCGCTGTTGTACCTGTCGATCCGGGATCCGTTTCATGTGGTGCACTTGGCCGCCGACAAGCTCACGGTGTGTCGCACAACGCGTGCAACAGGATACGTGCGGACACCGCGGCCGTAGCGGGGACCCGCTCTACGGAATCCGCCGCCCTCTGCTCACTCGAATCGGCTTGTTGACCGACAAGCAGAAGACCCGCATCACCAACGGCCTCCAAGCGCGTGAGGAACATCTGGCGGTCGCGGTCACCTACGCCGTCTATCAGGACCTGATCGACGCCTACGACCAGCCGCACAAGCGAGACGGGAAGATCGCGATGTACAAGCTGCTCAAACGCATCCACACCGGCGTGCCAAAAGAACTCGCCGAACTCGCCCAACTCGGCCGCTCGCTGTGGGCTCGACGGACCGAGACCCTGGCCTACTTCGACACCGGCGCCTCCAACGGGCCCGTCGAAGCGATCAACGGCCGCCTGGAACACCTACGCGGGATCGCGCTCGGCTTCCGCAACCTCAACCACTACATCTTGCGGTCACTCATCCACTCCGGCGGCCTGGCAGAACACCTACACGCACTCTGAATCAGGAAGAGCCAGCAAACCTTGACGACATGGTGCAGGTAGTCGTGTCGTTCACGCCGAATGAGGCCAGTCCGCAGATGTAGGCTGGAGTCGAGCCAACAGGTGGAGAAGATCGGCGAGTTGACGTCTAATCCTTACTGGACACTCACAATTGATCGCGATCTTCCTCTATCGAGCTCGTAGTTGTCCACGGCAACGAGGTCCTCGATGGCGGCGTGCACGCAATCGATTACCTCACCCAAGGACTGAGGACTTAGAACGGGCTACACTGCTCACGTTGTTTATGATTCCGAATGTAAGTGAATCGACTGGGAGGTTGATCGGTGGGGGACAATATTTTCACCAGTGAGCCGATGCTGACACGAGCACTTGCCGCCGAGATCAGACAGCAGCCAGAAGAGTTCCTCGCGCTGTTGGCGAAACGCAGCAACAGAGTTGAATTGTTTAGTGCGAGAGTCGATCACGTTGAATGTGAAAGCGTCGCGAAGGTTGACATTCTAGTCAGGCTAACCGGTGGAGCAACGATCGGAATCGAGGCAAAACTCGACCACGAACTGCCAGGTATCCAGGTCGAGAAGCTGAAGGCCGCGGTGGATGATCTTTTTCTGCTGGTACTCGATCCGATCGACGCCGAAGACTATGTCAATCAAGTGTCCGGAGTTGTGACCTGGACAGAGATAATTTCCTCGTTTCGGGAATCTCGGATCTGGATAGCGGACATCGAATCACTCCCGCCTCAAAAGGTCGCGGTTGAGCGCGTCTTCCGCAAGCTCACACCTTCACTTCGCGAGGAACTCGGGCCGGGCTGGGACGTTCGCGTTGGGCGAGGAGGTAGCGGTATGTCGGCTATCACCGTCTGGAGCCCTAAACTGGCCGACCATCGGCAATTACGAGGACAGATTCAGGTCTCTGGGCGCGCGATGCCGGCGTCCGAAGACGACCTGCGGTTCGAGTTTCACGTCGGAGTTGAGACGCGAGATTCGCTGGCCGACTTCCCAGTTACCCAAGACACGGACACTGCGCCTGGGTGGGTGCACCATCTCCAGGTGCTGCGCGACCAAGTGATTGGCGACGATACTGGTCGCTACAAGATTCGAACGAGTCCCTGTAAGAATGGCCAGAGCGGGGTTGGGAAGAACAAGTTGGGGCTCGTTGCCAAGTTCCTACCTGAAACACCGTGGATCGCGCAGGGTTACTTCGACTGGTCGCTCGGCCCGAAGTCGCAGCCAGTCGACTCCGCCGGATTGCCCGATTTAGCTGATTCAGCCGCAACACTTTTTCGGGATTGGTACTCAGCGTCAATAGCAGGGTCACGGCAAAGTCCTTTCAGTTCTGGTGAGGAGTAGTTTTATGGCTCGTTCGGGTGCTCTGGCGGTGTGACGTAGGGCCGCAGCGATGTTGGTATGTCCGGCGTTGCGCAGGAT
>NZ_LZMO01000002.1:0-8091 GCF_001665715.1 Gordonia sp. 852002-10350_SCH5691597 | reverse complement strand
CCAACGAGGTCGGCCATCTCGTCGAAGCCACTGTGTTCGAGCATCCGTACGTCCGCGTCGACGCGCCCGCCGCCGAGATCGCGGAACTTCAGTGGATCGACGTCGCGTCGGCGAATGTCCCGTTGGCGCCGCTGCTCGCCGACCACATCATCCCGCTGTTGCTGGCTCGGCGTTGACGTCACTGAGCGCGTCGGCAGCGACGACCGGCTCGGGCCACCGCGGACTGATGCTGTCACCCGACGACACCCCTCGCACACGACGCATGAGCCAGGGATAGAGAAACGTGCGCGCCCACTCGACGTTGTCGCGTCGCCGTTGCTCACGTGTCTGCACTGGTAGCGGGGCCAGTGAGGGTACGTCGATAGTGTGCGTTGCGCCGATCAGGTCGAGTACCTCGGATGCCATGCGTGCGTGTCCGAGCGACGACATGTGCAGTCGGTCGGTGTCCCACATGCGGTAGTCGTCGTATCCGGCGAGCCGCCAGAAGTCGAGGATGCGCGCGCCCTGGCGCTCAGCGATCGCCCGCAGCAGCTCGTTGTAGATGGCGCTCCGACCGCGAGTGAGCCGGAAGATGGGAGCCCAGCCGGCGTCGTACGCGGTGAACACGATGACCGTTGCACCCGTCGAGCGCAGTCGGGCCAAAGCCTTCTCGTAGCGGGACATCATGGCGTCGAGGTCGACGGAGCCACGCATCAGATCATTTCCACCCGCGTAGATGGTGATCAGATCGGGTTGCAGCGATAGGGCGCGGTCGATCTGCTCGTCGAGCACCTGATCGAGCAGGCGCCCACGGATCGCGAGGTTGGCGTAGCGCAGCGAGGGGTTATCGACGGCGAGCTGTTCCGCGACACGATCGGCCCATCCGCGTAACCCGTTGGGGCGGGTGGGGTCCGGATCGCCGACCCCCTCCGTGAACGAATCACCAAGTGCCACATATGTGTTCCAGCCCACAGAATCGACCTCCTGATGTCTCGGTGCGACTAACGACGAGGCTACGACGCGACTCGTCGTGCTGTCACATCGTCGTTCGGTCGGTCTGAGTGGCGATGCGGGCAGTAGCGTGGCGCGCATGCCGATTCTCAACAAGGACATGACCCTGTGCATCTCGCTCGCCGCGCGGCCGTCGAACATCGGTACGCGGTTTCACAACTATCTCTACGACGAGCTCGGTCTGAACTACATCTACAAGGCATTCACCACCACCGACATCCACGGCGCGATTGCCGGTGTTCGTGCGCTCGGCATTCGTGGGTGTTCGGTGTCGATGCCGTTCAAAGAGGCTGTCATCGACCTCGTCGACGAGGTGGAGGAGTCTGCGGCGGCGATCGACTCCGTGAACACGATCGTCAACGACGACGGCCATCTCAGGGCGTCGAACACCGACTATGAGGCGGTGGCCACACTCATCGCAGACATCGATCCCGCGTCTTCGGTCGTGGTGCGGGGATCAGGTGGAATGGCGAAAGCCGTGGTGGCGGCGTTTCGTGGCGCAGGTTTCGACGATCTGACGGTGTGGGCTCGTAACGCTACGGCGGGCGAGGAGTTGGCGTCGAAGTACGGCTACCGAGCGACCGACAGCGCGCAAGCCCCGGGAACGCAGATCCTGGTCAACGTGACCCCGCTGGGCATGCAGGGCGCCGACGAGAACGTGCAGTCGTTCGACGACGACGCGATCGCCGCTGCTGATCTCGTATTCGACGTCGTCGCGCTGCCGGCGCAGACGCCCCTGATCCGCGCGTCCTCGGCAGCGGGGACACCGGTGATCACCGGTGCGCAGGTCATCGCACTACAGGCGGCGGCGCAGTTCGAGAAGTACACCGGCAGGGTACTGACCGCGGATCAGGTCGCCCGAGCGTCGGAGTTCTCGCGCTCCGAAACGTGATCGTGACCGTGCCCATGTGTGAACGGTAATACCCATACGCCACAATGGCCTCTTGAATCACATCTGCCACACACGTGACAGATGTGCTGCAGCCGACCCGCAGTCGGACCGTTCATCGAGAGGACCATCGACCATGCTCCGAATACGAGCAGGTGCACGCAGACTCGTTGTCGCGGCGCTCGTGGCGACCTCCGTGGGCGCTTTTCTCGTCGCTGGTGAGGGACGTGCGACTGCGGCACCCTGCGCGAATGCGGGTAACGGCTCGCTTCCCGATCTCGGCAGCGCATCCGGGTCGCTGGGCGGGACGGGCTCACTGGGGACCGGCTCTCTGGGAACCGGGTCACTGGGGTCGGGTTCCGTGGGTTCTGGCTCGTCCGGTGCGCGCCCCGGCCTCGGAACGCAGGGCCCGCTGCCGATCTACATCACCCCACGCGCCCGGACGGTGTCGTGGGTGACCGGGCCACGCAGCATCAACCGCACGTTCAGTCGATTCACGATCAGTGGGACCGACCTCGGCATCTCCTGGGACAACGGCTCCGGGCAGACTCTGATGGCGTTCGGCGACACCTTCGGCGACTGCAACGCAGCCGGTCAGGAGTGGCGACACAACACGCTCATGCGGACACGCGACACCAAGTTCGACGACGGCGTGAGCGTCCCGCCCGGCGTGCCCGGCGACGTGCAGTCAGGCAGTCCCGTCGACGCTGCCCGTCCCACCTTTGCGCGCGAACTGATCCCGGCACTCGGTGTCAGTCCCATCGAGACGACCACCATCCCCACCGCCGCGATATCGCTGCCCTGGGGATCGGGGTATCGGCAGTTCATCAACTTCATGTCGGTACGGTCATGGGGCTCCGCCGGTCACTGGGTGACCAACTATTCAGCCGTCGCGCACTCTGACGACAACGGACAGAACTGGACGGTCGATCGCGACACCATCCTGGTGAATTCGCCTGTGGCCGCAGCCCTTCCGTTCGATCTGCCGCCTGCGGAACCCAACAACGGAAAGTTTCAGCAGAACGCCTACGTACGCGGGCACGGTGCGCAGAGCGACTATGTGTACCAATTCGGTACGCCCAACGGACGATTCGGCGCAGGCTTCCTCGCACGGTTCAAGCCGACCGACATCCTCGACGTGACCAAGTACCAGTACTGGGCAGGTCGCGATCGCAAGTGGGTCGACAACATCGCCGACGTTCCCGACGACGGATCGGCGATCGTCGTGCCAGCTCCCGTCACGGAACTGTCGGTGGCGTGGAGTCCGTACCTGAACAAGTACATGATGCTCGACGGCGACAACGGGATTCGCATCCGCACAGCGGATCGACCAGAAGGTCCGTGGAGCGCACCGACCTACCTCGTGGAGAAGGGTGCCGTCGTCCTGTACGGACCCATGATCCAACCGCACTCGCCCGCAGTCGTCGGGTCATCGCCCGAACTGTTCTTCAACGCCTCGCGCTGGAGCGACTACAACGTGATGCTGCTGCGCGCCGACCTCAGCAAGGTGCCGCACTGAGCGCTGCGGGCCTCAGTCGAAGAGCCTGCGGAAGACGTTCGTTTCGGCCAGGTCCATCAGTTCGTCGCCGCGTCCGGAGAGAACGGTCCGAATCGCATACAGCGTGAATCCCTTCGCCTGCGCTGCCGATACCGTTGGCGGGATCGACAACTCCTGTCGCGCAGTGACGACATCGAGCAGCGCAGGCCCGTCGTGAGCGAGGAACTCGCGTACCGCGGAATCGAGGTCGCCGGGATTCTCGACGCGGTCGCCCTTGATCCCGATCGCACGCGCCAGTGCGGCGAAGTCGGGGTTCTCCAGGTCGGTACCGAAGTTCACGAACCCCGCGGCCTTCATCTCCAACTCGACGAAGTTCAGCGACGAATTGTTGAAGACGACGATCTTCACGGGCAGGGCGTTCTGCGTGAGCGTCAGCAACTCGCCGAGCAACATGGCGAGCCCGCCGTCGCCCGCCATGGCGATGACTTGCCTACCCGGGTAGCTCGCCTGTGCGCCGACTCCCTGAGACACCGCGTTCGCCATCGACCCGTGCGTGAACGAGCCGATCAGTCGCCGTTTCCCGTTCATCTCGAGGTATCGCGCCGCCCAGACGACCGGCGAGCCGACGTCCGGGATGAACACTGCGTCGTCGGTGGCGTGGTCGGAGAGCAGTTTGGCCAGATACTGCGGATGGATCGGCGTCTTGCCGTCGTTCACGGCAAGGTCGTTCAGCGACGCGCGCGCCTTGATGTAGTGCTCACGCGACGAACGTAGATGTTCTGAGCTGCGGTTCCGGTCGATGAGGGGGAGCAGGGCAGGGATCGTATCGGCGACGGACCCGACGAGCCCGACGTCGACCGGTGTGCGTCGACCGATCTGCTCGCCGCGGATGTCGAGTTGGATGATCGTCGCCTTGGAGGGGAAGAACTGTTGATACGGAAAGTCGGTGCCCAGCATCAACAACGTGTCGCACTTCTCGATGGCGCGATACCCCGAGCTGAAGCCGAGCAGTCCGGTCATCCCGACGTCGTACGGGTTGTCGTACTCCAGAAACTCCTTGCCGCGCAGTGCGTGGACAACAGGTGCCTGGAGAGCTCCTGCCAACTCGACGACGGCGTCGTGGGCGCCCGCAGTGCCTGCGCCTCCCAGGATGGTGACCTTCTCGGCAGCATTCAGCGCGGCCGCGACGTCGTGTAATTGGGCGTCGGTGGGGCGGACGATCCTGTCGATGGCGCGGATCGCCGCGCCACCCCGACGCTGATGCTCCTTCTCGAGGAAGTTCTCACCGGGGATCACGAGCACGGCAACACCGCGTCGTTCGACGGCGGTGCGGATCGCGATGTCGAGCAGGCGGGGCAATTGTGCTGGGGTGCTGACCATTTCACAAAAGTCGCTGCACTCGACGAACAACTGCTCGGGGTGCGTCTCCTGGAAGTATCCGCTGCCGATCTCCGCGGCCGGTATGTGCGCAGCGATCGCGAGCACCGGCACGCGACTGCGCTGCGCGTCGAAGAGACCGTTGATCAGGTGCAGATTGCCCGGCCCGCAGCTTCCGACGCACACCGCGAGCTCGCCGGTGAGTGCCGCCTCCGCAGAGGCGGCGAATGCGGCACCTTCCTCGTGGCGCGCGTGGACCCACTCGATCCGCTGATCCTTGCGTAACGCATCGGTGAATCCGTTCAACGAGTCGCCGGGGATTCCGTAGACCCTCTGCACTCCGGATCGATCGAGCGTTTCGATGATGCTGTCGGCCACGGTTCGTGCCACGTGCACACTCCTTGATCGGGGACGGGGCGTTCAGTTCGGCGTGCTCTGATCCCATCGTAGGCACGCCGCGCGCGGTACCTGCCGCGCCTGCGTCGGTTACGCCCCCTCTCGGATCACCTTTGGGCCGATGGTCTCAGCGCCCAAAGCTTCTACCCGAGAACGTAATTCGCGATCGGCGGTGACCACCGCGACCTGCCTGTCACGGTTCTCCGACACCACGTCGACGATGGTGTCGTCGCCCGATCCAGTCGCTTCGACAATGCGGATGCCCGGCCGGCCCACGGCCCCGCGAGCGCGCCCCTCCACGACAACCGTGATGTCGACGGGGCCGGGCATACCCGGCACGCCGGTGTGGGCGAACGGTGCCACCGAGTCGAGGAGGCGTTCGGTCGCTGCACGACGGTCCCGCCACCAACCGTCGGGAACCGAACCGACGACGTTGGCGGCGTCGACGACAAGGAGGGGAAGCGCTGAACGCGGGGCGTCGTCGAAGCTCATCTACCCATGGAATGCGCCCGACGGCAGGAAGTCAAGCACGTAACGAGGTGACGCGCGTAGCGTCTGCCAGATGGGCTTCACCAAAGCCGAACTGGCTACGTATAGCGATCGGCTGGTTCCCGACCTCGTCGGGCCGGGTTGCCGATTACTGTTCGTCGGCATCAATCCCGGTCTGTGGAGCGCGGCAACCGGCGCGCATTTCGCCCGACCCGGCAACAGGTTCTGGCCTGCGCTGTATCGAGCGGGCATCACAGACCACGTCGTCGACGCGTCGGCCGGGATGAGCGACGCCGATCGCGATGAGGTCATCGGCGCCGGGGTGGGAATCACCAACGTCGTCGAAAGGGCAACGGCGACAGCCGCAGAACTCGACAAGGCGGAGCTCGTCGCGGGCGGCGAACGACTGCGGGCGAGGGTCGAACACATCGGTCCCGAGGTTGTGGCTGTTGCCGGTATCACCGCGTACCGCAGCGCATTCGGCGATCGCCACGCACAGCCGGGCGATCAGGGCGAACGCTGGGGCGCCGCCCGGGTGTGGGTGGTGCCCAACCCGAGCGGACTCAACGCACACGAAACCGTCGACACCCTTGCGGCGGCGTATCGCGTCGTCGCTGCCGAGGCCGGAATCGTCGACCGTTGAGTCGGTCAGCCCGCTGAGTCGGCGATGTCTGCTGAGTGAGCGGTCTGCGTGCCGGTCAGATGTCGGTGGACGACAGTTCACGTCTGCGCACCGACAGCAGCTCGACCTCGGGGCGCGCCGCCGCGAACCGCTCCACCGAATCGAGGATCTCGACGACATGCCCCCGATCGGCGGCGACGACGCTGACCCCGATCGTCGTGCGCCGGTGGGCGTCGAGATGGCCGACCTCTGCGACTGCCACCGCGAAACGTCGTTTGCACTCCGCGACGAACGGGCGGACAAGCGAGCGTTTCGTTTTGAGCGAGTGCACGTCACCGAGCAGGAAGTCGAATTCAGCGATACCGATCCACATCGCGACTCATGCTACGCAGGTGTTCCGTTCTGGTCGCCGGGTTTTCGGGTCAGTCACCGGTCTTCATCAATCACCGGTGTTCATCAATCACTGTGTCCCATGAGTTCTGAGACGTGGTCGGGAACGTACTTCGACAACGAGCGCGGCGGGCGGTGATAGTTACCGCTCTCGATCGGCTTCTTCGGCAGTGAGACCTGCGGGCGTGGAACCTCGTGATAGTCGATGGTGGAGAGAAGGTGCGACATCATGTTGAGTCGCGCATGCTTCTTGATGTCGGATTCGACGACGAACCAGGGACTCAGCGCGGTGTCGGTGTGCACCATCATCTCGTCCTTCGCGCGGGAGTAGTCCTCCCATCGGTAGACGGACTCCAGATCCATCGGGCTCAATTTCCACTGTCGCACAGGGTCGTTCATGCGCGAGCGGAACCGGCGGAGCTGCTCGTCGTCGGACACCGAGAACCAGTACTTACGCAAGAGGATTCCGTCGTCGATCAGCATCTGTTCGAAGATCGGGGTCTGTCGGAGAAAGCGGGTGTGTTCTTCGGGGGTGCAGAAGCCCATCACCTTTTCGACTCCTGCACGGTTGTACCAGGACCTGTCGAATAGCACGATCTCGCCGGGAGCGGGCAGCTGAGCCACGTAGCGCTGGTAATACCACTGGCCGCGTTCACGATCGGTGGGGGCGGGCAGAGCGGCCACGCGCGCGATCCGAGGGCTGAGGTACTCGGTGATGCGCTTGATGGTGCCGCCCTTACCGGCTGCGTCGCGGCCCTCGAAGACGACGACCACGCGAGCACCTGTCTCGCGTACCCACTCCTGCAGCTTGACCATTTCGGTCTGCAGCCGGAAGAGCTCGGCCTCGTACACCTTGTTGGAGATCTTCTTCTGCTTGGGCTCGGCGGACTGCGACTTTTTCGACGTCGACTTCTTTGACATGTCGGAAGTTTAAGCTGCCGTGAACGATTGGGTAGTCAAGAGTGACCAACAGGAGACCTAGTGGTACCCGGCGTGGTACTCAGCTGCCCCCGCGTCAGCGCCGTGCGGCGACCGCGTCGAGTTCTGACTGCAGTTCGGCCACCGACGCGTCGATGCGGGCTCGCGAGAACTCATTGATCTCGAGGCCGTCGACGATCTGCCACGCGCCGTCGACCGATCGGACGGGGAACGAGCACATCAGGCCTTCGGGAACTCCATACGCACCCGGGGAACTGACCGCGGCCGACGTCCAGTCGTCGGTGGGGGTACCGAGGACCCAGTCGCGCACGTGATCGATTGCCGCATTGGCGGCCGACGCCGCGGACGACGCGCCCCGCGCCTCGATGATGGCGGTGCCTCGCGCGGCGACCGTCGGAATGAAGTCGTCGACGAGCCAGTCGGTGTCCGCGGCGACGTCGGCTCCACTGCGATCTCCGACGCGCGCGTGGAAGATGTCGGGGTATTGCGTCGCCGAGTGAT
>NZ_LZMO01000001.1:0-32630 GCF_001665715.1 Gordonia sp. 852002-10350_SCH5691597 | reverse complement strand
ACCGAAATCCGCCTCGACGGCGCGTGTGCGGGCGCGCTCACGATCGTCGAAGGCGACCGCATTGAGCGTCGAGTTCACCGCGTCGATGCGGTCGAGCGCTGCGTCGACCGCTTCAACCGCCGAAATCTCGCCTGCGGCAATGGCCGCGCCGACACCTACCCCGTCGAGTTCGCCCAGCGCATCGTCGCGGAAGGCATGTACGTACTGCATGGCCGAAGCCTAGCCGCAGCGGACCGCCGTCAGGACACGATCAGTTGGGAACAGTTCATCGCACCCCACCTCACCGAACCCCTACCGAACCATGGCCATGACGTCGGCGGCGAGGTCGGTGGCGTAGTCGTCGTCGATCGGCAGCGCGAAGACCGCGTGGTGATAGAGCGGGGCGATGATGTGGTTGAGCACCTGCGGCACGCTGGGTGCGCTCTCGCCGCGCGCGGTGGCGCGGTCGATCATCTCCGTCGCTTGCTCCCGCCGGGTCTCCCAGCACGGACACGCCTCTACGATGCCGTCGCGCGCCGACGTCATCGCCCGCAGATACGCACGGCGTTTCGGACGGCTGATGTCGGCGGCGATGATGCGCGACCAGTCGGCGAGGTCGTCGGCAAGTGTGCCGTGATCGGGCAGTTCCTCGCCCTGCGTCAGCGCGGCGACCGCGACCTCCTCGAGCAGATCGCCGATCGTCCCCCAGCGTCGGTAGATGCTCGTGGGGTTCACGCCCGCCAGCTCGGCGACCTGCGGGATGGTCATCGTCTCCCGCTCTCCACTACCCACGAGCTGACCGACAGCCGTGAAGACCGCACTCTGCACGCGAGCGCTCCGGCCGCCGGGACGCTTGCCGTGCGATGGGGCCGTTGATGAAACGGTCGTCGACGCTGCGCTGTCCATCGACGAACTCTCCGTTGCCTGCGACGTTCCAGCCATGTCACCATTATTGCAAATTCCATTGCTTTTAGAACGGCGGCCGCATACATTGGCCTTAATGCAACCAGCTTTGCCTTAGGAGACACAGTCGTGACAGCCACGTTGGAGAACACAGCTCGACGTCGCCGCGGCGCACGACCGCTGCATCCGCATCGCGCGTTCTGGATCGTCACCGCAACCATCATCACGGTCCTGTTCGCCTCGGCGGCCCCCTCCCCTCTTTACCCCGTCTACCAGCAGTTATGGGGCTTCTCGCCGTTCACCCTGACCGTGGTGTTCGCGATCTACGTCCTCACCATGCTCATCAGCCTGCTCACTGTGGGTTCCCTGTCAGATCACATCGGCCGACGCCCGGTCCTCGCGGTCGCGCTCGTGCTGCTCATCGGCAGCATGGCGCTGTTCGTCGCCGCCGACAGCGTCGGACTCCTGATCGCGGCACGGGCCCTACAGGGACTCGCGACAGGAGCGGCAATCGGCACACTGACCGCCACGGTCGTCGACATGCAGCCGTCGGAGCGACTGGGTTCAGCGATCACCGGCGCGGGACCCACACTCGGACTGGCGGCAGGCGTCGTCGTTGCGGGCGTGCTGGTCCAGTACGCACCCGCGCCGCGATTCCTCGTCTACGAGGTGACGCTGGCGGTGTTCGCGATTTTGCTCGTCGCACTCCTGATCATCCCGGAGACATCGGAACGCGTCGGCTTCGATTCCCGCCGCCACCTGTGGCGAACGCTCGCGCCTCAAGCGTCGGTGCCATCGGCCTTGCGGAAGCTGTTCGTCACGGCAATCCCGGCATTCGTGGCGACCTGGTCGATGGGAGGCCTCTACCTCTCGCTTGGTTCATCGGTGGTGGCGCGTGTATTCGGCATCGGCAACCACGGAGCCGCGGGCGCCGTGCTGTTCGTATTCTTCGCCTCCGGCGCGGTCACCTCGCTCGCGATCACCACCTGGGACGCTGGTACCAAACTCACTTACGGCTATCCGGCACTCGCCGGCGGCGCGATCATCTCCCTGGCAGGAGTCCTCACGTCGATGCTTCCGCTCTACATCGTCGGGTCGATCATCGCGGGTTCCGGTTTCGCGGCTACGTTCCTGGGGGCACTCGACAACCTGAGCAGCCAGACTCCGTCGCATCAGCGCGGGCAGGTGTTCTCGGCAGTCTTCATCACGAGCTACGTCGCCTTCAGTGTTCCCGCGGTGATCGCGGGACTCGTGGTGTCGCACATCGGTCTGCAGGAGACCGTCGTCTGCTACGTCGCCTATGTCCTCGCCATCACCGTTTTCGGCGCACTCGTCACCGCATGGACGCGAACCAGAAACAATCGCGTTCGCGCCTGACGCGTCCTCACTTACCGAACGCCTCGGCGCTCGATGCGACGCCACGGTCTCGACTCACTACGGTGAGGACTCAGGCTGCGGGTACAGCGTGGCCGAGATCACGATCTGGAGGAATCTCGCGGGGCCGCACTTTCGCAGTACAGGTGCCACAGGGTAAGACTGGTTACATGCACTTGAAGTTCGATTCAGATGAACAGAAGTTCCGCGAAGAACTCCAGAGCTTCTTCACGACGAAGATCCCCGAGGAGATCCGTCAGCGTGCTGCCGCAGGCACGCTGAACCTGCCCGACGACATCGTCACCACCCAGCGCATCCTCAACGCCGAGGGTCTGGCCACCCCCGGCTGGCCGACCGAGTGGGGTGGCCGCGACTGGACGCCCATTCAGCGCAACATCTACCACGATCAGCTCAGCCTGAACTTCGTGCCCGATCCCCTGACGTTCAACGTCAACATGGTGGGTCCGGTCATCGCGACGTTCGGTTCACAGGAGATCAAGGAGCGGTTCCTCCCGAAGACCGCCAACCTCGACATCTGGTGGTGCCAGGGATTCTCCGAGCCCGAGGCGGGCTCCGACCTCGCGTCCCTCAAGACCCGCGCCGTCCGCGACGGCGACCACTACATCGTCAACGGCCAGAAGACCTGGACCACGCTCGGGCAGTACGCCGACTGGATCTTCTGCCTCGTACGCACCGATCCCGACGTCAAGAAGCAGGCGGGCATCAGCTTCCTGCTCATCGATCTCGACACTCCGGGAATCGAGATGCGTCCGATCAAGCTCATCGACGGCAGCGTCGAGGTCAACGAGGTCTTCTTCAACGACGTCAAGGTGCCCGTCGAGAACCTCGTCGGCGAGGAGAACGCCGGCTGGACCTACGCCAAGTTCCTGCTCGGCAACGAGCGCACCGGTATCGCACGTGTCGGCTGGACCAAGACCAAGCTGGCCGAGGCCAAGAAGCTCGCCGCCGCGACGAAGACCGCGACCGGCACGCTGCTCGAGGACCCGCTGTTCGCCGCGCGCCTCGCCGAACTCGAAACCGAACTGCTCGCGCTCGAGGTCACCCAGCTGCGCGTCGTCGCAGGCTCTGCCGACGGCAAGCCGAATCCGGTGTCGTCACTGGTCAAGCTGCGTGGCAGTGAGCTGCAGCAGTCGGCAACCGAGTTGCTCGCAGATGTTGCGGGTGCGCGCGGTCTGGCGGTTGACGCGCCGGGTGTCGGAACACCCGACTGGGCGCAGCTCGCGGTGCCCGAATACCTCAACTACCGCAAGGTAACCATCTACGGCGGTTCGTCGGAGGTCCAGCGCAGCATCATCTCGTCGTCGATCCTCGGCCTGTAGCCCGACAACCACACCTGGAGTAACACAATGGATTTCGAGCTCACCGAAGAGCAGTCACTGCTGCGCGACACCGTCCGCAGCGTGTTCAAGAGTTATGACATCGAGAAGATCCGCGCGGTGTCGGAGACCGACACCGGCTGGTCGGCGTCGATTTGGGAGTCGCTTGCCGAGATCGGCATCCTCGGACTGCCGTTCAGCGAGGACGCGGGCGGCACCGGCGCGGGGCCGGTCGAGGTCAGTGCGCTGATGGGCGAGGTTGGTCGCAGCCTCGCACCCGAGCCACTGCTGTACGGCGCGTTGTTGCCGGGCGTCGTCATCGACAGGGTCGCGTCGGGTGACCGCCGCACCAGCCTGCTGACAGAGGTCTCGGAGGGACGGCTGCTGCTCGGATACGCACACGCAGAACCCGAAGATCGTTGGCCCGCAGCGGCAGTCGCCACCACGGCGACCGGCGCGAGCGACGGCGTCACCCTCGACGGAGTGAAGTACCCCGTCCTCGCGGGCGACGTGGCACAGAAGTTCGTCGTCAGCGCCCGCCGCGCCGACGGAACCATCGGTCTGTTCATCGTCGACGCCGACGCATCGGGGGTGACCGTCGACGGGTTCCGCACCTACGACGACCGTCGAGCCGCCCGGGTGACCTTTGCCAACGCCCCGGCGATCGAATTGGCCGAGGGTGATCAGTCCGACGCGATCGCCTACGCGGACATCTTCGCGCAGACGGCCCAGTGCGCCGAGGCAGTCGGCGCGATGGAACGCGCGATGGAGCTGACGACCGAATACCTCAAGTCGCGCAAGCAGTTCGGGGTACCGCTCAAGACCTTCCAGACACTGACGCAGCGCGCCTCGGACGTGTACGTGGCGCTCGAGCTGGCACGCAGCATGAGCCTGTATGCGACGGCTTCGCTCAACGACGAGGTCGACGACCCGTCGGTCTACAGCCGCACGAAGCTGCAGGTCTGCCGCTCGGCACGCAAGGTGGGTCAGGAAGCGATCCAGATGCACGGCGGCATCGGCATGACAGCGGAATACCCTGTGGGACATTACGTTGCACGCCTGACCGCGATCTCTCGCACCCTCGGCGACGCTGACGAACACCTCGGTGTCCTCGCCGGCAAGCTCGGCGATTACGAGATGGTGACCGTCAACTAGGTTCGCACCAGATGGGGGTTCATCGACGTGAGTCGGTGAGCCCCCATTCTGCTGCCAGGAGCTGGTGCGAGCGAAGCCGGTCGTCGAAATCGTGTGTGACGCTGGTGATCACGAGCTCATCGGCGCCGGTGACGCGCGCCAGCGTGTCGAGTCGTTCGGCGACGGTCGACGGCGAGCCCACGAACTGAGTCCGAATCCGGTCATCGACAACGGCCAGTTGCTCACCGGTCAGCTGCCCTGCGCTATCGGGATCGAGGTAGGGTTGCGCTCCCCTGCCGGTCCGGATGTCGTGCACCCAGTGGCCGTATGTCGACGCGAGATGTGTTGCGGTCGAATCATCTTCGGCAACGACTACGTCCGCGGACACCACTACGTACGGCTCGGACAGACGGGCCGACGGACGGAAGTTGGCCCGGTAGGCTTCGACCGCCTCGAGAACTGTCGCGGGACTGACGTGATAGTTCGCGACGAACGGTAGACCCTCGGCACCTGCGACCTGCGCGCTCTGCCCCTTACTGCTACCGAATACCCAGACCTCGACGCTGGCGTGTTCGCCTGGGACAGCGTGCAATTCGACGTCGCCGACGCGCAGCCCCCCGTCGAGCAGCGCGAGGATGTCGGACACGGCGTCGGCGAAGTCGGGCTGCGTGGCACCCTCGAACTCCAGTGCCGCCGCGGTGGCACCGATCAGCGGTGACGACAGAATACTCGCGCCGGCGAACGGTTCGGGTAGGAGCAGACCGTCGACGAGGCGTTCGGGTTCGGCCGCGGGTGGCGGCCCCTTGGGCGCAGCCGCCGCCGCGGCGAGTGCTTCGGTGCGCCGTTGCCCCGACCGCCCGAGCCCGAGGTCGAGGCGACCGGGAAACACCGCGTCGATGGTGCCGAACGCCTCGACGACCGACGCCGCGGTGTGATGTCCGAGCTGAACCGCCGCACTGCCGACCCGGATCGACTCGGTTGCGGCAGCGACCAGGGCTATCAGCGTGGCAGTCGACGACGAACCGACCGAGACGAAGTGGTGCTCGGCGAGCCAGAAGCGTCGATAGCCCCACTCCTCGGCGGCGCGCGCCAGCGCGATGCTGCGCCGTACCGCCTCTGCGGGAGTCGACCCGTCACTGATCGGCGCAAGGTCGAGGACTGAGAGGGGCAGCGGCGCAGTTCGTTCCGCGGTCATTGAGGGATACGCTGCGGGTTGTCGTGTGGGGCGCCGGCGGTGTGGGTGCCGATGCTCGGGTCAGCATGGCCGACTCCCGGGTAGTAAGCGGCCGACGATTCGGGCGTCATCCCCGCTGCTCCGCGCAACAGCATCTGGTGGTGCGTGTCGACCATCTGCGACAGCACGCCTATCTTGGTCAACCAGCTCATCGTCACTCCCGCAGCTCGAATTTCGGCAGCTCTGTTCCCAGTCCGCAATGTCCCAGTAAGCACCCAATCGCCGATCGGGTGAACGGTTGCGCTCACGCTGATCTTTTGACCTCGGTCGGGAAGAGACCAGCGCGGGCCGACCGTTGAGACGAGTCGTGAGTGAATCAACGCTGTCGTTGGCCATCGGACTGCGGGGCGCCGGTCGACACCCGGCCGCATGGCGAGACCCGGAGGCCAGACCGGACGCACTGTTGCGCGCGAGCTACTGGCGCGACGCGATCAGCGCCGCAGAACGTGCGGGAGCCGATCTCGTCACCCTCGACGACGGATTCGAGCCTCGGCCGCTATTGCCCGGCGAGTCGTCGGCCGCCGCGCCGCAGGTGCGTACCGACCTCGTCAACGGCAGACTCGACACCGTGCTGATTGCGGCACGCATCGCGCCGCTCACCACGCGCATCGGACTGCTGCCCACCGTGACCGTGACGCACACCGAGCCGTTCCACACGTCGAAGGCGATCGCCACGCTCGACTATGTCAGCGGCGGACGCGCTGGCGTTGTGCTGGCCGTCGACGACCGGCCCGAGAACGTCGGCCTGTTCGGGCGTCGCGACGTCGAGGTGGCGTCGGATCGTGCTGCGCTGCACCGAGAAGCCGCCGAATACGCGGAGGTGATCGGCCGACTGTGGGATTCATGGGAGGACGACGCCGAGATCCGCGACGTCGCGACCGGTCGCTTCATCGACCGGGATCGGTTGCACTACATCGACTTCGAGGGCGAGTTCTTCTCCGTGCGCGGGCCGTCGATCACACCACGACCACCGCAGGGGCAGCCGCTCATCGCGACGACGGTCTCGGCGGGCGACCAGGCGTCGCTCGAATTGCTCGGCGGCAGCGCCGATATCGGGTTCTTCACGAGTCCGGATGATCGCGCGACTCTCGACACGGTGCTCGCAGCGTCGGACAGCAATCGACGAGAAGACCTGCGACTCTACGACGATCTCATCGTCTACCTCGACGACCCACAGGCGTCGGCGGCTGGTCGTCGAGCGCAGTACGACGACTGGCTCGGCACCCACTTCGACGACGGCACACAGGAATTCGTCGGTACCGCAGCAGGATTGGCCGACCTCATCGAAGAGCGCGCAGGTGCGGCACAGGGTGTCCGGTTGCATCCGGCCGCGATCGGACACGACCTTCGGCTCATCGCCGACGACCTCGCCCCCGAGCTGCGTCGACGCGGTCTCCTCCTCGCCCCAGAGGCCAAACCCCCAGGAGCACACACCCTTCGGGAGACCTTGGGTCTGCGCCATCCCATCAATCGATACTCACGTACGACCGTGTCAGGCGGTGTCCGATGACCAAGCAGGTACACCTCGCGGCGCATTTTCCCGGCGTCAACAACACGACGGTATGGAGTGATCCCGCCGCCGGGAGTCACATCGAGTTCTCGTCGTTCACGCGCTTCGCACAGACCGCAGAGCGCGGATTGTTCGACTTCCTCTTCCTCGCCGAGGGACTCCGGCTGCGCGAGCAGAACGGCAAGATCTACGACCTCGACGTCGTCGGACGGCCCGACACCTTCACGATTCTCGCCGCACTCGCGGCAGTCACCGAGCATCTCGGACTCGCCGGGACGATCAACTCGACGTTCAACGAACCCGTTGAGGTGGCAAGGCAATTCGCGTCGCTCGACCACCTCTCCGACGGCCGCGCCGCCTGGAACGTCGTGACGTCGTGGGATGCGTTCACCGGCGAGAACTTCCGACGCGGCGGTTACCTTCCCGCGGATCAGCGCTACGTGCGGGCTCGGCAGTTTCTCGAAACCGCTGTGGAACTGTGGGATTCGTGGGAAGACGACGACATCGTCGCCGATCGGTCCGCGGGCGAGTTCCTACGCAGGCCACACGCCGGACAGTTCGCGCACCTCGATTCACAGTTCGACATCCGTGGCACATTCGGGGTGCCGCGCAGCCCGCAGGGGCGGCCGGTGATCTTCCAGGCGGGCGATTCGAACGAGGGCCGGGAGTTCGCCGCCGCGCGCGCCGACGCGATCTTCTCGCGACACTCGACGCTCGACGACGGCAGAGCGTTCTACGCCGACGTGAAGGGACGCCTCGCCGCCCACGGGCGGACACCGGACGATCTGCTGATCCTGCCCGCAGCGACGTTCGTCGTCGGAGATACCGATGCCGACGCGGCCGAACTCGCGCACGAGATCAGACTCGCGCAGGTCAGCGGACAGACCGCGATCAAGTTCCTCGAGCAACTCTGGAACCGCGACCTACACGACCACGATCCCGACGGCCCTCTACCGAGCATCGACCCGCTGCCCGGTGAGAACACCGTCGCGAAGGGTCGGGCCAGTGTGCGCATCCACGAGGACCCGCGCGACATCGCAGCTCGCTGGCGCGCGTTGGCCGAGTCGAAGAAGCTCACGACGCGAGAGCTGATCATCGAGGTGACCGGGCGTCAGGCGTTCGTCGGATCGGCGCGCACCGTCGCAGGAGAGATCAACCGGTTCGTGCAGGCCGACGCGAGTGACGGTTTCATCCTCGTTCCGCACGTCACTCCCGGCGGCCTCGACCGCTTCGTCGACGACGTGATTCCCGAACTCCAAGACCTCGGCGTGTACCGGACCGAGTATCCGGGTCGGACACTGCGTGAGAACCTCGGGCTCGCGGGGGTCGTCGCGGGTTAGGGTTTTCGTGGGTGTCGCGCCCGCGTGCACCGGCGACCACGCACCGACCACAGGGTCGGCGACGAGGGGAGATCACAGGTGGACGCAGTGTTCGGCACCAATCTGGCCTGGGGTGCGTCGTTCAGCCTCCTGGGGGTTGCGCTCATGGTCGTCGGGTTCGGTGCCCTCGACCTCGTGACCCCGGGCCGACTGCGGCAGCTCGTCTGGGTGGACAACAACCGCAACGCGATGATCCTGACGACGTCGATGGTCGTCGGAATCGCGTTCGTGCTGGTCGCCTCGGTGGTCGACACGGTGACCCTCGTGTTGTGGAAGGCGCTGCTCTACACGCTCGCCTACGCGGTGCTGACCATCGCGGTGATGATGTGGTCATTCGTGCTCATCGATTGGCTCACGCCCGGCAAGCTCGGGACCATTCTGCTCGAGAACGACGCGCATCCCGCCGGCTGGATCTCTGCGGCGGTCTTCGTCGGCGTCGCGGCGATGATCGGGACCGTACTGATCGTCTGAGTGTTATTGACTGTCCGACAATAGGCGTTCTAGGGTGATGCGAGCTGTGACCGGCGACACCGTCGGTCATTGACCGTTCGCGACGCACAACCCGGGGGAACCATGACCGCCGCACTGATCGAAGAGTCCATCGACATCGACGCCACACCCACGCAGGTCTGGTCCGTGATCTCCGACCTCGCCCGCATGGGTGAGTGGAGTCCGCAGTGCGCCAAGATGTTCATCATCGGCGGGCCGGTGAAGCTGGGCACCCGTACCGTCAACATCAACCGCCGCGGGCCGCTCGTCTGGCCGACGACGTCGAAGGTCGTGCGGTTCGCACCCAACCAGGAGATCGGGTTCCGCGTCGCGGAGAACCACACGGTGTGGAGCTACACCATCGAGCCGAACCAGTCGGGCGGCGTGACGGTGACGGAACGTCGCGAAGCCGCGGGCGGCAAGACCACCAAGGTGTCGTCGACGCTCGTCGACCTCGTCTTCGGCGGCTCCGACTCGTTCGAGGAGGAGCTCAAGGTCGGGATGGCCGAGACCCTCGGCAAGATCAAGCGCGCCGCGGAATCGAGCACCGCCCGGGCCGCCTGAGCGCCCAGTCGACGGGATAGAGCGCCCAGTCGACGCTCTCGAGCGCCCAGTCGACGGGATACAGCGCCCAGTCGACGCCCCAGACAGTCGAGTGGGCAGGCTCAGGTGCCGTCGAGCTTCTCGATCAGGGCGGGGAGGTCGGCGAGGGAGTCGATGACGTGGTCGGGTACCGGCCCGAACTCGTCGCGCTGCAGGGCGCGCAGGGCGTCCTCGCGGAACTTGCCAGTGCGCACCAGCACGCCCATGAGTGCGGCGGCCTGGGCGCCGAGGATGTCGTTGTGCATGTCGTCGCCGACCATCACCACCTGGGTCGGCTCGAGATTCATGAGTTCGACGGCGGCGCGGAAGCCCAGCGGCGACGGCTTGCCGATCGCGCGGATCTTTCGTCCCGAGGCCTTCTCGAGGCCCTCGAGGTAGACGCCGGTGTCAATCGAGAGCCCGCGCGCCGTCGACCAGATCATCGAACGGTGCATCGCGACGACCGGGGTTCCGGCGAGCATCTTCTCGAGCACCGTCGACAGCGCAGTGTGTGTGAACACGGGTCCGGCGCCGCCGAGAACGATGACCTGAGCTTCGTCCGGGTCGTCGGTGAGGGGCACGCCGGTCATGTCCTCGGCGATCGGTCCCTCGTTGAGCACCCAGGCGAGCTTGCCGGGATAGTTGCGGGCCAGGAATTCGGCGGTGAGTTTGGCAGCGGTGAGGATCTCCTCGGGCTCGACCTCGAATCCGCAGTTTCCGAGCGCCTCCGCAATCTGTGATCGCGACCGTGATGTGGTGTTGGTCAAGAACATTCGCGGGTAGCCGCGCTCGGAAAGTTCTTCGATCGCTTCGACGGCGCCGGGCAGCGCATGCCACGAGGTGACCATCACCCCGTCGATGTCGAGCAGCAGCCCCAGCGTCATGCATCGAATCTAGTGCCCGTCGGGCGCGAGCGCAGGACGGGCCCGATTCACATGGCATGCTGGGCCAATGCGTTCCGTCGCCGAGCATCAGAAGATCGTCAGCGAGCTGTTCGGACCTCCGGAAACCGTTCGCGTCGCGGTTGCCGATGCGCTGGGTATGGCCACCGTCGACGATTCCGTCGCGGCATTCGCGATGCCTGCCTTCGACAATTCCGCGATGGACGGATACGCGGTGCGTGCAACCGACATCGCCGGTGCCAGTGCTGCAGAGCCGATTCGGCTGCCCGTCGTCGACGACATTCCCGCCGGCCGCACAGGCTTGGTGACACTCGCGCCGGGCACGGCCGCGCGAATCATGACCGGCGCACCGATGCCAGACGGCGCCGACGCCGTTGTGCCGGTGGAGCTCACCGACGGCGACTTCTCGGTCGACCACGTGCCCGACTCGACGGTTGGGTTCAGCTCGAGCGTCGAGGTGGGAAAGCACATTCGGCGCGCGGGCTCCGACATCGCGCACGGCGACGTCGCGTTGCCCGCGGGCACGGTCCTCGGGGCGGCGCAGATCGGACTCCTCTCGGCGCTCGGCCTCGCCAACGTCGCGGTTGCCCGACGCCTTCGCGTGGTGGTTCTGTCGACCGGCTCCGAGCTCGTCGAGCCGGGAAAACCGTTGCAGCACGGGCAAATCTACGAATCCAACGGCGCCATGCTCACAGCAGCACTCACCGAGGCCGGCGCGCTGGCACGGCACATCCACTTCGTCCCCGACGACGTCGCGGACTTCCTCGAGCGCCTCGACGAGGCGTCGGCCGACGCCGATCTGATCATCACCTCCGGCGGCGTGAGCGCCGGGGCCTACGAGGTGGTCAAGGACGCGCTCGGCGGTCGATCTACCGAGCATGGCGGGCCGGTCGAGTTCGTGAAGGTGGCGATGCAGCCCGGAATGCCGCAGGGCTGTGGTCATCACCTCGACCCGGCCGGTCGTCGGGTCCCGATCATCACGTTGCCGGGAAACCCGGTCAGTTCGCTCGTGTCGTTCGAGGTGTTCATCCGCCAACCCCTGCGCGCGGCGATGGGACTGCCACCCGACCGTCCGCACGTCACAGCCACACTCGGCAGCGACATTCGATCGCCCGAGGGCAAGAGGCAGTTCATGCGCGGCGTCGTCGACACAGCGCGGCCAGATGCCGACGGGCGGCCGGTCGTCGAGCCGATCGGTCCTCCCGGGTCGCATCATCTGCGTTTTCTCGCGGGTTCGAACGCGTTGATCGACATCCCACCCGAGATCACCGCACTGCCTGCGGGTTCGGACGTCGACGTCGTCGTTCTGTGACGTCCGCGACCCCCGGACCCCACAGCCGCGGATGTCTGGCATCGCTAAGCTGTACGGACGCGACGGGCAATTCCGGCGCGACCGACTCGGGAGGATGATCAGGTGGCCAGGCGCCCGCGACCGGACGCATCAGCACAACATCCGGCAACCGAATCCGACGGTCCGATCCGCTCCGGCCTGACTCCGACGCACCTCGTCGCACTCGCACGCGAGACCCTTCCCCCGACCCATCCGGCGGGACTGCCGTTCGTCGCTGCGGCATCGGCGGTGGCGGTGTTAGGTCGACGACATCGGTGGGTTGCGGTGCCCGCAACCGCCGCGGCAGGAGCCTGCGCAGCCTTCTTCCGGCACCCCTCACGGGTTCCGCCGACCGAGCCTGGCGTCGTGGTGGCTCCGGCCGACGGAATCGTCAGCCTCGTCGACGACGCCGCCCCGCCGCCGGAATCGGGCCTCGGCGACCAACCCCGACCCCGCGTCTCGACATTCCTGTCGATCTTCGACGTCCACGTGCAGCGCGTTCCGATCAGCGGTCGGGTGTTGTCGGTAACGCATACGCCCGGCTCGTTCGTGTCCGCCGATCTCCCGGAAGCGAGTTCGGCAAACGAGCGCACGACGATGGTCGTCCGCCCCGACGACGCAGACAATCCCGACGGCGCAGACAATCCCGACGGCGCACACGATCTTGGCGGCGCAGCCGATCCAGACCCGACACCCCGCGACTCCGACATCGTCGTCGTGCAGATCGCCGGTCTGTTGGCACGTCGAATCGTCTGCACCGCGAAGGTCGGCGATCACCTCTCCATCGGCGACACGTACGGACTCATCCGGTTCGGCTCACGCGTCGACGTCTACCTGCCGCCGGGCACGAAGCAACGCGTGTTGGTCGGGCAGCGCACCGTCGGCGCCGAGACCGCACTCGCGACACTGAACACCCCGGAAACCACCCGCGTCGGCGACGGCGGGTGACATGCCGACCAACAATCGTGCGGGCGTAGACCGCACCCCGCTGCACTACCGCAATCCGTCGATGAGGTCGACGCGTCGTCGTGTTCCTCGGCGCACGACGTCGAACGACGAGCAGAGCAGACTGCGGCGACAGGCGGCCGCGGGGCGGATGTTCGTACCGTCGGCGCTGACGATTCTCGCCATCTGCGCGGGGCTGACGGCGGTGCGCGCTGTCATCGACGACAACGTCAACCTGGCGATGGCACTCGTTGTGGCCGCGGCGCTGCTCGACGGCATCGACGGCCGCGTGGCGCGGCTGATGGGAGCGACCACCAAGATCGGCGCCGAGATCGACTCACTCGCCGACGCCATCAACTTCGGTGTCGTGCCTGCGCTGATCATGTATCTGTATCTGCTGCAGGGATACGACCTCGGCTGGGGATTCGCGCTGATCTACTGCTGCGCGATCGTGCTGCGGCTCGCGCGATTCAACACCCTGCTCGACGACACCGACGCCCCCGGCTACACCCGCGACTTCTTCGTCGGCGTCCCCGCACCCGCTGCTGCCCTGGTGGTCCTGCTGCCGATCGGACTGGCACAGCAGTTCGGCGACGGATGGTGGACCTCTCCACTGGTCGTCGGATTGTGGTTGGTCGTGGTGGCGCTACTCGCGGTCAGTCGGGTTCCGACGGCATCGCTCAAGACGTCGTCGGTACAGCCGCGCAAGCTGGCGGGCCTGTTGATCCTGGTCGCGATAGGCGCAGCGCTGCTGCTCACATACCCGTACGTGCTGATGATCATCCTGGTGGCGGCCTACGCCGTGCACATTCCGTTCGCGTGGCGCAGTCGGCGCTGGGTGCAGGCGCGGCCGGAACACTGGGAGGCCCCGCCCGCCGAGCGCCGGGCCGAGCGTCGCGCAATCGCGCGTGGCCAGCCGCGCCGCGTGCTGCCGCCACGCAAGTCGACCGCGCGACTCGGCCTGCACATCCCGGGCTCGGAACCCACGACCGCCCAGAGTGTTTCCGACACCTCCGCCACCGACGCCCCTGCTGCCGACGTCCCTGTTTCTGATACTCCAGCCGGCGGTGACGCCCGGTGAACGCGCAGCTCACGCTGACCGCGCGGCTCAACACGTCGGCGGCCGATTCCCGACGCGGGATCGTCCGGGCGCATCCCGAAGCGCTGACGGCGCTCGGACTGCGTGAGTGGGACGCAGTGTCGATCACCGGTGCACGGGTCACCGCGGCCGTCGTCGCGGCAGCACCGTCGGGAACGCCGACCGGAACGTTGCTGCTCGACGACATCACGTTCTCCAACGCGGGCATCAAGGAGAACGCGTCGGTCGTGCTCGCCGGGGTTGCCGTGTCCGGCGCGGCGCGGGTCGTCGTGACCGGTTCGGCTGTCGCGAGTCGAGGCGTCGACGAGGCGACGCTGCGTCGCGCGCTCCTCGGAAAAGTGCTGTCGGTCGGGGATGCGGTGTCGCTTCTTCCACGCGACCTCGGCCCAGAACTGACCGCGAGCGCCGCGACCCGCGCGCTGACCCTGTCGGTCGGGATCACGTGGACCAACGAGCTGGTGACGGTCACCGCAACCGATCCCGGGTCGCCGGTCAGCGTGCAGCCGTCGACCGCCGTTCTCTGGGCGACGAGCGGCGTCGACACCACGCCCGGCGCCGTCGGCAGTGACGCACGCGCCGTCGATACGAATCGCGGAGGTGTCGGCGACGATCGTGGCGCTCGCGGAGAGAATCGTGGCGCCCTCGGCGCCGCATCGGGTGCCGTCGGCGGGGTCGGGCGCGGCTGGCTCACCACGCCGCCGGGCGTCGCCTCGCCCGGGCACGTGGCGCGGCCGGCGTCGGAGTTGGTCGGCGTCGACGCGCAGGTCGCGAAGCTCACCGAGTGGCTGAGCATCACGCTCGACGAGCCAGGCGTGCTGCGCGCACTCGGGGCCACTCCCCGACTCGGCGTGCTGATCTCCGGTCCGGCAGGGTCGGGCAAGGCGACGCTCGTGCGATCCGTCTGTGCCGCAAGGACATTGACCACGATTGACGGACCGACCATCGGATCACTCGAGGCGTCGGCCCGCCTCCGCACGGTCAGCGACGCGGTCGCCGATCTCCGACGCTCCGACTCGGGGGTACTGCTCATCACCGACGTCGACGCCCTGCTGCCCGCCAAGTCCGAGCCGGTCTCGACGCTGATCCTCGACGAATTGCGCGCGGCGATCAGTCCCACCGACGCGACGTCGACCTCCGACGACCACATCGCGTTGATCGTCACCACTGCCGAACCCGCGGGCCTCGACGAACGTCTGCGCGCTCCCGATCTGTGCGACCGCGAACTCGTCATCGGACTGCCCGACGCCGCGCGGCGCGCGCGAATACTCGGGGTGATCCTCACCGGAGTCCCCACCGACGGCGCACTGAACCTGGACCAGATCGCCGCGCGCACACCAGGTTTCGTCGCAGGCGATCTGGCGGCACTCGCCCGCGAGGCCGCATTGCGTGCGGCTGCGAGGGCAAGCGCCACCGATGCGACGCCCGCGCTGACCGATGACGATCTCGTCGGAGCACTCGACGTCATCCGACCCGTTTCACGTCTGCGCACACCCGAGGTGGCTGTCGGGTCCATCACCCTCGACGACGTCGGCGACATGACCGAGACCAAGCAGGCGCTCACCGAGACCGTGCTCTGGCCGCTGCAGCACCCCGACACGTTCACGCGACTCGGCGTCGATCCGCCGCGCGGTGTGCTTCTCTACGGGCCACCCGGGTGCGGCAAGACGTTCGTCGTACGCGCGCTCGCGGCGTCGGGCATGCTCTCGGTGCACATGGTCAAGGGCGCCGAGCTCATGGACAAGTGGGTCGGATCGTCGGAGAAGGCGGTCCGCGACCTGTTCGACGCCGCACGCGAGTCGGCACCCTCGCTGATCTTTCTCGATGAGGTCGACGCCCTCGCGCCGCGCCGCGGCCAGTCGACGGACTCAGGCGTCGGCGACCGCGTGGTTGCCGCGCTGTTGACCGAACTCGACGGCGTCGAACCGCTGCAGGACGTCGTGGTCCTCGGCGCGACCAACCGGCCCGACCTCATCGACCCGGCGCTCCTCCGCCCAGGGCGGTTGGAGCGACTCGTGTTCGTGCCGCCGCCGGACACGCAGGCGCGCGCCGACATCCTGCGAACCTCGGGCCGAAAGGTGCCGCTTGCCGACGGCATCGACCTCGACGCCCTCGCCGCCGACCTCGAGGGCTATTCGGCCGCCGACTGCGCCGCACTCCTGCGTGAAGCGGCGCTGGCTGCCATGCGCCGCGACATCGACGCCGCGACCGTCACCGCCGACGACGTCGTCGACGCCCGCACGCGTGTCAAGCCGTCGCTCGACGCCGCACAGGTCGAGAACCTGCGCGCCTACGCCGAGCGACGGCTCGAGTGACAGACCTGTTCCGTTATGCAAGGTCCTCTCGCACAGCGTGTTACGGACCCGTCACTCAATGGTGAAGGAAGATGTCTTCGACGCTCCGGAGACGCGGTCGACCACCACGATCGAGTAGTGCCCCGGTGTGCGGTAGAGCTTCGTGTTCGATCCCACATCGCCCTGACACTCTGCCGTCTTGTACGTGGCGTAGCCGGTACCGGGATATTGCACCTCGATCTGACAATTCTTCCCCTTCACCTCGGCATTCGAGCGATCGCGCGCAGACCAGACGACTCCTGGCGCAAATCCCGTGTCGTACAAGGCGGGTCCGAGGTCTCGCCCGAACCAGCTGTAGACCTTCACAGACATGCTCGCCACACCGTTGGGCGACAGCTTCACCGGGGCGCCCGGGTTCGGGTCCGATGATCCGGCCAACAGCGTACCGATGAGCTCCGACAACGGATCTGGCGCCGGCGCCGCAGATACCGGCCCGGCGGCAACTGTGGCTGCGGCTCCAGCTGCAAGCACACCGGCAATGATCTTGCGCTTCATGACTTCCCCTCGCGAACGTTGAATGATGTTGCGGGCCAGGCCAATACATCATCACAGTGCGACGTGACGACCAGAAACCCCGAGCATCGACGACGCTACGCAATCGCATCACGTTGAGCTAGAGAAGATTCGATGATTCGTCCGAACGTAGGGCATCGAATCATACGATCACATTACGAAGTCTGCCCGGCCTGTCCGTTTGGCGCCTGGCCATCGGGAACCTGGCCACCGGGAACCTGGCCATTGGGAACCTGGCCGCTCGGCAGCTGGCCGTTGGGCGTCTGCCCCTGTTGGCCAAAGGGGAACTGACCGTTCTGACCTGTTCCCCCGCCATTCGTACTCCCGCCATTCATCCCGGGGCCGTTCATCCCGCCACCGTTCATTCCCGGCATGCCGCCGCCGTTCATTCCAGGCATCTGGCCGCCGTTCACTCCGGGGCCGCGCATCTGGTTCTGGCTCGACGAGTTGTCCTGGCCGACGACGTACCCGGCGCCGAAACCGAGCAGTCCGAACCCGACGGCAAGTCCGATCCCGCCCGCGATGATCGCGTTCTTGATCTTCGGCGGCACCTGGTCGGCTCGCGATTGTGCGGAATCAGCCACCGCTGGTGACTCTGCCCGCCAGGCCGACTGCACGCTGGTGGGTTGCGCGGACGTCGGCTGCTCGGCGGTCGGACTCCCGGGACTCGTCGGGAACTCGGGGTTCGTCGGGTGTTCTCCTGTGGTGGGTGCGGACATCGTTGGGGGTACTCCCTGCGTTCGGGTGCATCGTCGGCCAGCGCCGACGTTCGGCGCGTCCGCGACGCATCAACAGTGCCGTCCACGGTGCGTGGCATCCCTGGCGGCCCACTGCCCGCTCTCTGGCAATCGGCTGTGAACCTCAGGTCGTCGTGATCGTGTAGAACACCGACGACCCGCCAGACGCGGCGGCGGGGGTGACGCCCGCGCTCACCCAATACGTTGTGCCACTCTTATCCGCTGTCAGCACCACGACGGACTGGCCGTTCTGCGACGTTCGTTGCGACTCGGTGTAACCCGCGTCGGTCAGCTTCTTGACTGCGGTGTCGAGGACGTTCGAATCGCTCGCGGGCGCCTGGACCGTCACCGACCAGCCCTTGCCCGCTGCGCCCGACGCGCTCAACACCGTTCCGTCGATGAGGGGTACCTGATCGGAGGGAAAATCAGACGGTAGTGCCACTCCCTTGAGACCGCTCTCCTCCTCGGACGCACAAGCACCGATGACCAGCGCAAGCGCGCACGTCAGCAGAACGACGGTGAACCTGACTAAGCGCGACATGACTGCAACGGTAAGATAGACGAGCGGGCAGTTGCTCCGTGACACCCCGCCAGACGACGAAAGACGGAGTGCCCTTTGATCTCGGTGTTGGCCGCGTTGGCCGTGTGTGCGCTCATCGCACCCGCCATCGTTCATGCGCTCGGCACCAGGGGTTTCTACGTACTCGCGTTGGCTCCGCTCGGCGGACTGATCTGGGTTTTCCTCAATTGGCCGCATGCGCACGACGCCCCTCGCGTCGAGACGGTCACCTGGGCCCCGACGCTGCAGATGGATTTCGTGATGCGTTTCGACACGCTCACGGCCATCATGTCGGTGCTGATCCTCGGTGTCGGGGCACTCGTGCTCTGTTACTGCGCCAATTACTTCGACGACGCTCGCCCACGGGTCGCCATCTTCGGTGGCGAGATGATCGCGTTCGCCGCGGCGATGTTCGGTCTGGTCGCCAGCGACAACATGCTGATGCTCTATATTTTCTGGGAGCTCACCACGGTGTTGTCGTTCATGCTCGTCGGCTTCTACCACGTCCGCGCCACCTCGCGTAGATCCGCGACGCAGGCACTGCTCGTGACCACTCTCGGCGGACTAGCGATGCTCGTCGGCATCATCATGCTCGGCGAACGCACCGGGTCGTATCTGCTCTCCGACCTCGTTACGCACCCGCCGTCGAGCGGCATCTTTGTCGACGTCGCGATCGTGCTGGTGCTGATCGGCGCCGTCAGCAAGTCCGCGATCGTCCCGTTCCACTTCTGGCTGCCCGGTGCGATGGCAGCGCCGACACCGGTCAGCGCATACCTGCACGCCGCAGCGATGGTGAAGGCGGGCATCTACCTGATCGGACGGCTGGCACCCGGCTTCTCGGGCCTCACCAGTTGGCAGGTCATGACGATCGGGCTCGGCTGTTTCACGATGGTGCTCGGTGGCTGGCGTTCGCTGCGCGAACTCGATCTCAAGCTCATCCTCGCGTTCGGCACGGTCTCGCAGCTCGGCTTCCTCGCCGTGCTGTTCGGCATGGGCGATGCGAACGTCGCGATGGCCGCGCTGGCGATGCTGGTGGCACACGCAATGTTCAAAGCCGCGCTGTTCATGGTCGTCGGCATCATCGACCACTCGACGGGTACCCGCGACATCCGCAAGCTGGCCCGCCTCGGACACCGTCTACCCGTCCTCGCCGTCATCGCCGCCATCGCGGGCGCGAGCATGGCCGGACTGCCATTCACCATGGGGTTCGTCGGCAAAGAGACCGCGTTCGCGTCGATCTGGGACACCGGCTCGCTGCAGCACTGGCAGGCGGAGACGGTCGACTACGTGCTGCTGGCGGGATCGATCATCACGATGGCGTACACGACCCGCTTCCTATGGGGCGCGTTCGGCCGCAAGGTGCGCAGGCTTCCGAGCCGTGTCGTCGCACAGATGCATCCGCCGTCGGTCGCGTTCCAGACGCCACCGGCGATCCTGGCTGTACTCGGCGTCGCCACCGCTTTCCTGAGTCCGCTGATCGGCGAGGCCTTCGAGCCCTACGCCGAGAGCCTGCCGTCGTACGGCCACGAGATCGAACACCTGGGCATGTGGCACGGCTTCGGCTTACCGGTGGTCTTCTCGATCATCGTCATCGTCGGCGGCGCAGCACTGTTCCTACTGATCAGACGCCTTCGCGACATGCTGTTCCGCTACCGCCCGCTACTCAACGCCGACCGCATCTACGACGCGACGCTGCGCGCGGCCGACACACTCTCGCTGACGCTTACTCGCAACACCCAGCGCGGTTCACTGCCCATCACCCAGGGCGTGATCATGTGCACCGCGATCATCCTGCCCATCACGGTGCTGTTCCTCGGTTCACGTGATCGACTCTCGCCACGCGGTTTCGACTCGTCGATCGAGGTGGTGATCGGAGGGATCATGGCCGCGGCCGCGCTCGCAGCGGTCCTGCTGCGTAACCGACTCGCGGCGACGCTGATCGTCGGTGTCACGGGCTACGGCTGCGGCGTGCTGTTCGCGCTCTACGGCACCCCCGACCTCGCGCTCACCCAGTTCCTCGTCGAGACGCTCACCCTGGTCATCTTCGTGCTGGTCCTGCGCAAGCTGCCCGCAGAACCCGAACCGCGCCACGCGACGAGGTTCAAGGCGGTTCGCGCGCTCATCGGCGCGGCGGTCGGTGTGAGCCTCGTGGTCATCGGACTCTTCGCCGCTGCCGCGCGCAATTCACAGCCGGTCTCGGTCGACATCCCCGAGGCCGCATACAAGTGGGGACACGGCGCCAATGCGGTCAACGTACTGCTCGTCGACATCCGCGCGTGGGACACGATGGGCGAGATCAGCGTGCTCATCGTCGCGGCGACCGGCGTCGCGTCGATGGTGTTCCGCAACCGCAGATTCGGTGCCGCGCCGCGTGTGTCCGACGCCGCACGCATGCTCGCGAATGGTCCCAACGGTGGCCCGAACGGCCAGAACGACGAAGACGACGACCCGATCCCACCAGACCGCACGACGTGGCTGCGCGGCAGCGAGTTCCGCGACCCGCGCCACCGGTCGATGGTCTTGGAGGCGACAACCCGTCTGATCTTCCCGACGATGGTCGTGCTCTCGGTCTACTTCTTCTTCGCCGGCCACAACGCTCCCGGCGGCGGGTTCGCCGGTGGCCTCACGATGGGTCTTGCCCTGGTGTTGCGCTATCTGGCGGGCGGCCGCTACGAACTCGGCGAGGCGCTGCCCATCGAACCCGGCAAGTTCCTCGGTGCGGGACTGTTGATCTCCGCGGGCACCGCGGCGACCTCGATGCTGCTCGGTGCGCCCGCGCTCTCGTCTGCGGTTCTCAAGGTCACGGTGCCGCTGCTCGGCGACGTCAAGATCGTCACCGCACTGTTCTTCGACCTCGGCATCTACCTGATCGTGGTCGGCCTGGTGCTCGACATCCTGCGGAGCCTCGGCGCACGCCTCGACGTCGAGACCTCGGTCCCGGCGGGCACCGTCATGCGCGTACCCGGGGAGGTCAGCCGATGAGCGTCAACCTCGGACTCCTGGTCATCGTCGCAGTCCTCGCCGCCTGCGGCTCGTATCTCCTGATGGAACGCAGCCTGATCCGCATGCTGCTGGGTCTGCTGCTCGTCGGAAACGGCATCAACCTGCTGATCATCACCCTCGCGGGTCCTCCGGGTAATCCGCCGATCCTCGGCAGGACGTCGGATCACCGCACGCACGACGCCGACCCTCTCGCGCAGGCGATGGTCCTCACGGCGATCGTCATCACGATGGGTGTGGCCGCGTTCATCCTCGCGATGGTCTACCGGCTGTTCGTCCTCAACCGAGACGACGACGACGTCGAAGACGACGTCGAGGACCTCAAGGTGCTCAACACCAGCCTGCAGACAGCACCTGACCGCGACCGCAGTGACAACCCCGAGACCGGCGCCGACACACCACTCGGCGACCTGTTCGACGACGAAGGCAACCCGCTGACACCCGAGGAGTACGCCGCACTGCACCGGTCCAAGATCGAAACCGACCTCATGCCAGAAGACGACGACGTCGTCGACGAGGTCTCGCGCGAAGAGGACGAACTCGCCGAGGCCGGCCTCGACGTGGTCGACATGACGTGGCCGCTCGGCAACGACCTGCAGGATCCGGACAAGCCCTATCCCGGAACGGCCGACCCGCGTGATCCACCGCAGCCGGGAGACGATCGATGATCCCCCAGCCCTCGTGGATTCCGGTTCTCATCACGCTGCCGACCCTCGTACCGCTGCTCGGTGCCGCGATCACACTGCTCGCCGGTCGCAGCCCGATCCTGCAGCGCGCCGTCGCTCTCGTCGCGATCGGTACCGCGCTCGTCGCGTCGGGCATGATGCTCTACCTCACCGACGAACACGGGACTTTCTCCCTCCACATCGGCGGGTGGGGCTCGAAGGGGTACCCGAACGGTCCGCTCGGGATCACGTTGGTCGTCGATCCGCTCGCCGCGTTGATGCTGGTCGTCTCGACGGTCGTGCTGCTGTGCGTGGTGAGCTACGCGATCGGGCAGGGCATCCGCGACGGAACGTCGCAGCAGCCGGTGTCGATCTTCCTGCCGACCTACCTGATCCTGTGCGCAGGCGTCTGCAACTCCTTCCTCGCAGGCGACCTGTTCAACCTGTTCGTCTCGTTCGAGATCCTGCTGTCGGCGAGCTTCGTACTGCTCACACTGGGCGCCAGCGGCGAGCGCGTGCGTGCGGGGGCTTCGTACGTGATGGTCTCGATGCTCTCGTCCCTGGTCTTCCTCTCAGGCATCGCATTCGCGTACGCGACGACCGGCACACTCAACCTCGCCGAGATGGCACTGCGCCTCGATACCGTGGCCGACGGCACCCGCAACGCGCTCTACGCGGTGCTCCTCGTCGCATTCGGTATCAAGGCCGCGGTGTTCCCACTGTCGTCGTGGTTGCCCGACTCGTATCCCACGGCCCCCGCGCCGGTCACCGCGGTGTTCGCAGGCTTGCTGACCAAGGTCGGTGTGTACGCGATCATGCGCACACACACGCTGCTGTTCCCCGGCGGATCGATGGACTCGATCCTCATGGTCGCGGGCCTGCTGACGATGCTGATCGGCATCTTCGGTGCGATCGCGCAGTCCGATATCAAGCGACTGTTGTCGTTCACGCTCGTGTCGCACATCGGCTACATGATCTTCGGCATCGCGCTGTCGTCGCGACTCGGACTGTCCGCGGCGATCTACTACGTCGCGCACCACATTCTCGTGCAGACGACGCTGTTCCTGGTCGTCGGCCTGATCGAGCGACAGGCGGGCTCTGCGTCGTTGCGCCGACTCGGCGGTCTGATCGCCAGCCCCCTGCTCGCAGGACTCTTCCTGATCCCGGCGCTCAACCTCGGCGGTATCCCGCCGTTCTCCGGGTTCATCGGCAAGGTCGGGTTGCTCGAGGCGGGCACACGCGACGGGTCGGTGCTCGCGTGGTTGTTGGTTGCCGGTTCGGTGATCACCAGCCTGTTGACCCTCTACGTGATGGCCCGTGTGTGGACCAAGGCGTTCTGGCGACCGCGTGCCGACGCTCCCGAGGGCGAGCTCGCCGACAGCGCACCGTCTGCCCTCATCGACGAGCGTGCCGACATCTCGTTCGACGACCGCGAAGACGTGGGCCGAATGCCGACGTCGATGGTGGTGCCGACCGCGCTGATGGTCGCAGCCGGTCTCGTGCTGACCTTCTGGGCAGGTCCGATTCTGCGCTTCACCGACAGTGCCGCCGACAACATCACCGACCGCAACAACTACATCGTCAGCGTGCTGGGAGGTGACAGATGACGGACGAACACCCCGAAAAGCGCGATCCCGGAAAGGACGACCCGGCTCAGCAAGCCCAGCGTCGCAGCTCCGGTGCGGTACGCGCGCCCGGAAAAGGGCCCGTGAGGTCGTTCCTCGTCAATGCGTGGCGCGTGTCGCTACTGTTCATCTTCTGGAACACAGTCCGCGTGTTCGTGTGGCTCCGTGAACACATCCGCCTGCCCGGCCGCATCGCGGGCGACGGCCGTGAACTGGCCGTTCGACTCTGGGTTCTCGCCTGGCTCACCTTCGTCTGGGTGTTGCTGTGGGGCACGGTGTCGTGGGCCAACATCATCGGCGGCATCGTGCTCGCGCTGGCCATCTCCATCCTGTTGCCGCTGCCCCGGGTGCCGGTCGAGGGTCGCATCCACCCGGTGTCGGTGCTGTGGCTGGTCGCACGGCTGATCGTCGACTTCTTCGTGTCGAGTGCGCAGGTCGCATGGGCCGCGATCCGACCCGGCTACCGCCCGCTCGGCGCGGTCATCCGAGTGCGGGTGGCAATCAAGTCCGACATGGTGCTCACTCTCGCCGTCGACTATCTCAATCTCGTGCCCGGCACCATGGTGCTGGAAATCGACCACCGTCGTCGGCTGATCTACGTGCACGTCTTCGACGTCCGATCGGACAAGAAGGTGCGCGCGTTCCACCGGCAGATCGAGTTTGTCGAGCGAATGTTCATCAAGGCATTCGAGCGCGATAGCGAATGGCATCCGAGCCCGTACCACGGCATCGACGACGACTATCACCACGTACGCACCGCCGAGCGGGCGTCGATCAAAGCGGAGCAGAACCGATGAGCGTCGTCTGGGTGATCGTGGCCGCGCTACTGCTCGTCGCTGCCGTGCTGACCGCTGCCCGTGCGCTGATGGGACCGACAACCCTCGACCGCCTCGTCGCGCTCGACACACTCATCGCGCTCGCGATGTGCGGTCTCGCCGTGTGGGCTGCCTACAGCGGCGACACCACCGTGGTACCCGGCGTCGTCGCGCTCGCGCTCCTCAGCTTCGTCGGATCGATCGCGATCGCCCGCTTCCGAGTTCGGGACGACCAGACATGAGGGGGCAACGACCATGATCGTCGACATCGTCAGCTCGGTCTTCCTCATCCTCGGTGCACTGATGGCGTTCACCGCGGCGCTCGGGGTGTTCCGGTTCCCCGACACGTTGAGTCGAATGCACGCGGCGACCAAGCCCCAGACGTTCGGACTGTTGCAGATCCTCCTGGGAGCGATCATCCAACTCGGCGACAACGTCGACGTGGGAATGTTGATTCTCGCCGGCCTCTTCGCAATCATCACGGCACCGGTGATCGCGCATAGAATAGGCCGATTGGTATACCAGGAACAACGTGCCCAGGACGGATTGATCGCGAAAGAACGTTTGGACCGGGGCGATATCGACTGATCTCGTCACAATCACCTGTGAAGCGTCGCTTCCTACACAGTGTTCGGTCACAATTATGTGGGGGGGATTCGTCCTCGCGCCATCCGCGCGAACGATGAGCACGCGGAGGTGAAGGAGTGGCGTCGGTGGCGAAGCGGTTTGATCAGCGCTCGCTCGCGATGGTGTGCAGCCAGGTCGGTGCTGTCCCACTCATCGCATTCGGGCTCTCGTCGGATTCCTTCCTCATGCCCGGCACACACTGGGTATTGGTTCTCGTCGGGGTTTTCACGCTCTTCTCGGTTGCGCTCACGATCCGCGCCGGCAAGCTCACCGACCGGCAATTCACGCTCGACGGTTTCGGCGGAATGCTGGGCATCGCGGCTTCTGCGGCCGTCATCGCCGACGATGGCTCGGCGATAGCCGTACTCGTCCTGATCGCCGCGGTACCCGCCCTCACCGCCATGGCATCGCCGCAACGTCTCGTGGTCAGTTTCGTTGTCGCGGCAATGGCTCTCGCGTGCGCGGTCATGGCCGCACGTGCCACATCGCTGACCGCTCTGGCCGTCGGGGGTGGCGCGGTTCTGATGGCGATCGCGGTCCCGACGATCATGGTCACGATGCTGCGGCGCACCCTGATGTCGTTGCTCGCGGAGCAGGCGAGACTGAGCATCACCGATCCCCTCACCGGGGCCCTCAACAGGCGAGGCCTCTTCGACGGCGCGGCAGCGATGTTCCGCTCGGCCCACCGGGCAGGCAGAAGCATCGCGATGCTCGTCATCGACATAGACCACTTCAAACGCATCAACGACGCCCACGGTCACGCCGCAGGCGACGCGATCCTCGTCGATGTGACGACACTGCTGCGCGACAACGTCCCCGACGACGCTCTGGTCGCGAGAACGGGCGGCGAGGAGTTCACCGTGTTGACGATCGTCGACGACGAGGCGCAACTGCGCGACATCGCTGCACGGCTGTGTCTCACCGTTCACGCACACGCGGGAGTCACGATCAGCGTCGGCGGCGTGACCGCCGACCCCGAGGAACTCTACGACGACGACTCCGCACAGACGTCTCAAGGCCTCGACCAGCTCGTCGCTCCGGCCGACCACCTTCTCTACGCCGCAAAGCACCTCGGTAGAAACCGGTCGGTCGTCTCGTCTATCGCCGAATTCAGCTGGCGCGCCGCCGATACAGCGGCGACGCGGCCAGGTCCTGCGTCTACCCCTCCGGCCATCCCTGGTCCCAGCACACCGCGCGAACTCGCGGATGCCACCGCCATCAGCCGCGTGCGGACGAGAAGAGAGTCCATGATCGAGATCCTGCACCCCTACTACGACGCCGCGCGGATCGCGCAGCTCACCGACGCGTCACATCGCGAACTGGTCGACATGTGGCCCTCGGCGATCGAAGAACTCCGCGCGCTCGACGCGCTCGAGCACATCGAGCCGGGGTCCTCACCACACAGCCTCGTCGACTTCGACGACCCCGCCGTCGTCGACGACCACACACGGTACGTCCTGATCGACTGGCGCAACACTGTCGTCCGAATGCCCGACGCCGAACTGTTCTACAGACTCAAAACAGCGCGTAACCGATTCCTGCTCACCGGCTCCGAGCAGGAGAGGTGGCATGGCGCGACGGTCGCCGTCGCGGGCCTGTCCGTCGGCTCGTCGGCGCTGGCCTCGTGCGCGCTGACCGGTGCCCGCGATTTCCACATCGCCGACTCTGATCGCCTCTCACCGACCAACCTCAACCGCATGTCGGCGTCGATCTGCGACGTCGGACTCTCCAAGATCGACATCGCCGAACGCCGCATCCTCGAGGGTGATCCGTACTCGTCGGTGACCCGGTTCGCGCACGGCTACTCGACCGACGTGGCCGACGAATTCCTCGGAGTGGCGACGGGCAAGCCGGTCTCGGTGATCATCGAGGAGATCGACGACGTCGCGATGAAGATCGACATGCGTCGACGCGCTCGCGCAGCACGCATTCCGGTGGTCAGCGTCACCGACATCGGCGAGAACGTGATGCTCGACATCGAGCGATACGATCTCGATCCCGAGCACCCGATCTTCCACGGACGCGGCGAGAACTTCAGCCCCGCCGACGCTGCCGACCCGACGCAGCGACTCGACATGGCGATGGCGATCGTCGGCGACAATCTGACGTCGCGGATGGCGTTCTCCGCGGGTCAGGTCGGTCGGAGTCTAGCGTCCTGGCCGCAGCTCGGCTCGACCGCTGCGATGTCAGGCGGCCTCGCGGCCGCGGCTGCCCGCAACATCGTGTGCGGACGTCCGGTCGTGTCCGGACGCTACGTCCTCGACATCGAGCACATGATTCTGGCCGAGCGCGAATACCACGAGATGCAGTGGAACGAACTCACCCCCGATGTGTTCGCCGCGGTCTTCACCGAGAGCACAAGCGAGCGACCGACGACCGGTAGGCCGCTCGCTTCCGAATAGCGTCGTCCGAATAGCGTCGTCGTAATCGCTCACGCGACATCGACGGAATCCGCATCGAATACGTGGGAGATTTGCCGGAATTCCGCGCACATTGTTCTCCACACCGCGGGTTCCGCATGACGCGCAAGTGCATCGCGGTCCCAGAACATGGCCTGCGTGCGATACCTTTCGTCCGGATACGGCGTGAACGGAATGCCGGTATCCACCCGACCGCCACCCGACTCCCACCTGGCAAGCACATAGTCGGCCGCCGTGGCGAGCATGTGTCGGGTGTCCGTCGCCGCCATCACGATCAACGGTGTGCGAGCGAGAAAGCCCGCGGCCGCCGCTGCGTCGACCGACGTCGGATCGACGAACGCCGATTTCACCTCGATCAGCCCTCCGGCAAGGCGCGCGCCGATCGCTCTGATCAGCGCCGACTGTCCCGGTTGACCGTCCCATTCGGAGACCGCATGCGACTGATGCGGCAGCGTATACGGCCCCTGAACCCGCAGCCCACCGACCACATCACCCGCGGAATTGATCACCGCGCAGAACACCGTAGTGCTCGAACCGTCGCAAATCGCGTCGTAGTCGAGTGCGTCGTCGACGCCACGCGCCGAGTACGCGGCGTGAGCGCCGTCGAGGTATTGGCGCCAGAGGTCGGGGACGATACTCGGCGATGCGACGATCATCCTTGCATCGCTGGTGACGTCGGAGACGACGATCGGATCGAGCAGGCCGGGGATGTTCGGGGCAGGGCTCGACAAGGGCAGGACAGCTGGCATGGCTGATTTCCTTCAGGGGGCGAGATGAGACGACCCTCTGATTGTGCCGGTTTCCTACCGGAAAGCGGCAAGTGAAATCAATTACCCGCGAGATCCAACGGCACACACTCCGTACGCAAATGACATTTTCGCAACAATTGTGAACGGCGCGCATTGTCACGCGCGCATTCTCAATCCAGTTCCGACACCACCGATGCAACCACGGCACGCATGTCGCCGGTGTGCTCGTGGACGCTGCGCTGTCGCTGGTAGCTGGCTCCGTGATCGACGATGTCGATCACGCGCGCGAGTTCGTCGATGCACCCGAGTTCCTCGGCGATCGGCTCAAGTCGTTTGAGCAACACGGTGAGGTCGTCGGTGACAAGCCGCTCATCGCAGTCGGAATCGAGAATGACGATGGCCTCGAGGCCGTAGCGCGCGGCGCGCCACTTGTTCTCCTGCACCAGCCACGGCGCCATATGCGGGAGCTCTTCACCCGCCGACAGCCGACGATCGAGATCGACGACGAGACAGTGGATGAGCGCGACGATCGCCGAGAGCTCCACCAGATTCGTCATCCCGTCGCACACCCGCACCTCGATGGTGCCCAGGTGCGGTGAGGGGCGGATGTCCCACCGGATCTCGTTGAGGTGGTCGATGATTCCTGTGGTCTTCTGATCGGCGACGAACGCCTCGAACTCGTGCCAGGTCTGGAACTGAAACGGCAGACCCGCAGTGGGCAACTGCTGGAACATCATGGCGCGGTTGCTCGCGTAGCCGGTGTCCTGACCCGACCACATCGGAGACGACGACGAGAGCGCGAGGAGGTGCGGATAGTAGTTGAGCAGCGACGTGAGAATCGGCAGCACCTTGTCGCGTCGGTCGATACCCACGTGCACGTGGACACCCCAGATCAGCATCTGCCTACCCCACCACTGGGTGCGATTGATCAACTCCGCGTACCGGTGCCCCTCGGTGAGCAACTGCGTCGACCACTCCGCGAACGGATGCGTTCCGGCGCCGTAGAGGTCGACGCCGAGTCTGTCGGTGACCGACCGCACGACGTCGAGTGTTGCCGAGAGGTCGTCGATCGCCTCACGCGTCGTCGTACTCACACCGGTCACCAATTCGACGGTGTTGCGCAGCAACTCCTTGTGGACCTTGCCCGCTCGGTCGGGGGCACGGCGACCGACCTCGGCGAACAGCTCTGCCGCCGAGTTCGACAGATCACCGGACACCTTGTCGGTGAGTGCGAACTCCCACTCGACGCCCAGCGTCGGCGTCGGCGAACCGGAGAACTCGATCGGGATGATCTTCGGCATCGATCAGGCCTTCCGCTCAGACCGGTGCCGGTCAGACCGGTACCGGTGTCGCGTCAGCCCTCGACGGAGATGACGCCGCATGCCAGGCGTGAGCCCGCGTCGCCGGTCTTCATCGTCTCGGCGTCGGGCACCGGTGCGTAGCGAGTCGGGATGTTCGCGAAGTTGTCGGGCTTCTCGTGGATGATGATCGACTTGCCTGCGACCTGATTGAGGTTCACCGAGTCAGTCGTGGTCACGGTCTCGCCGGTGCCGTCGGCAAGCACGTTGATGGACACGAGGTCGCCGCTCGAAGGATGACCGGTGTGACCGTCGACCTGCAGGTGGCCGCCCGCCGACGAGAACGGCGTCGAACCGCTCGCCTCGCACACACCGTTCTCGTGGATGTGCATGCCGTGGAAGCCCGCCGCGATGCCGTTGCTGACCTTCACGTCGACGCGCAGCGACGATCCGCTCGGCGTGAACGTCGCGGTGCCGACGGTCTGACCCTTGGTGTCCTTGAGTTGGGCGGTCGCCGACTCCTTGGCCGAGTTCGGGATGTTGTCGGCGTCGTCGACAGATCCGGGAGGTGCCTGATTGCCGGTCACGACCGACGGCGTGGTGCCGGGGGTGTCCGACCGTGGCTCGTCGGGAGTACAGCCGGCAAGTGCCGCGGCGATGGCGCCCGCAGCACCGAGCGCGAGCACGCTGCGCAGGGTCTTCGAGCCAAGTGTCGAATTGCCGGTGGTCATGAAAGCTCCTAGAGATCCGTTGGGCCGTCGAGTGAACAAAGTCGGGTGAAGAGTCTTGCCGTGCCAGAACTCATCGGGTGACCACCACCACAGCGATACCGTCCCGGCACATCGTGAACGACGACGGGCGCTGCTCGACACTGGGACTCGAACCCAGCGCGGTCGCCACCTTCTGTGCTTCCGCCTTCTGCGACGAGTCACGGTAGAGGATGGTGTTCTCGGTGAAGCTGCCGCCGTCGTAGTTGGACGGGCTGGACATGGTGAAGCCCTTGGCCTTGAGGTCGTCGGTGACCTCCGATGCCAGACCAGAGACCGACCCGGCGTTGATCACGCAGAGACGCTCGCTTGTCGAGGCGCTCGTGGCAGACGACGACGCGGGAGTCGACGTGGTGGCAACGCTCGCCTGGGCGTCGCGGAGGCCTTCTTCCGGACTCTGTCCCGACGTCGCAGCGGAGTGCCAGCCGAGTCCGACGAACACGACAGCCACCGCGAGGAGCAGCATGGCCCCGGCCCGCAAGGGAAGGCGATTGGGCTCGCGATCAGCATTCATCACCGATGACCTTAACGCACACGCGGCGGGCAACCGCGCTCAGCGCTACGTGATGTCGAAGCCGAGCCGCCGCGCTGCACGGGCCTTCTGACGCGATGCCCGCAGCCGCCGCAGACGCTTCACCAGCATCGGGTCGGCAGCGAGCGACTCCGGACGATCGACGAGCGCGTTGAGGACCTGGTAGTACCGCGTTGCCGACAGACCGAACAGCTCTTTGATCGCTTCTTCCTTGGCCCCCGCGTACTTCCACCACTGACGCTCGAACGCCAGGATGTCGTGCTCGCGTCGCGACAGACCATCCGGACCCACCTCGTGAGGATCGACGGATTGGCCGGCCGCACTCTGCGTTGTCGGTTCGGGTGCGTTCTCGGGTTGATCACCGTGCTTGCGACTACGCGCTGCTGCGCCGTCCATCTTGCTCCCTCACGCTCGCCTCCGGCCCTACCCGCGTCGGCTCCTCGACGGGGTCAATCGGCGTACCACTCCGGTGACAGAACTCGGGCTACGAGTGCGCTGACCGTCGAATGACACCGATGTGGTTCGTGACCATCTAACCACGCCCGCAAGCGGTCAACCGCGTGTGACTCGCCCGGTTCGGTCGCTCTTATCGAGCCGAGCACAGAAGGCCCAGGGCAGTCGCCGTCATCCGCGCGCAGTAGGCTTTTCACTCATGTCTGTGCTTCCGATCTGCATCGTCGGCGAGCCGGTCCTGCACCAGCAGACCGAGTTGGTCGAACTCGACGACGACGGTCGTCCGTCTGACGAGATCGTCACCCTCCTCGACGACATGTACGAAACCATGGACGCCGCGCACGGCGTCGGCCTCGCCGCCAACCAGGTGGGCGTCGGCAAACGGATGTTCGTCTACGACTGTCCCGACGGCGACGCGGGTCGCGCCTCGGCCCGGCGACGGGGCGAGGTGATCAATCCCGTCCTCGAGACGTCGGAGATCCCGGAAACCATGCCGGATCCCGACGACGACGAAGAAGGCTGCCTGTCGGTGCCCGGCGAGCAGTTCCCCACCGGCCGTGCCGAGTGGGCGCGGGTCACCGGCGTCGACCGCAACGGCGACGAGGTCGTCATCGAGGGCAACGGATTCTTCGCCCGCATGCTGCAGCACGAGACCGGACACCTCGACGGCTTCCTCTACGTCGACGTCTTGATCGGACGCAACGCCCGCGCCGCCAAGAAGGCCATCAAGAAGCACAAGTGGGGCATTCCCGGCGTGGCCTGGATCCCCGGCGAGCAGGCCGACCCGTTCGGCCACGACGACGTCGACTGACCCCCCCGACCCCGACCCCGACGCCCGGCCATGCGAGCGCCGCTGCATGCTCGAGGTCGCGAATCGCGCTGTTGCGCACCGGTTGTGCCGACAGGAGGCGAATCGACACGACCGACTCGCGGGGGATGGACTCGACCGTTCCGTCGCGTTCGATCAGCAGCGTCGAGTCGAGGTCCCCGGTATCGGGGCGTTCGGTATCGGTGCATTCGGCATCGGTGCGTTCGGTATCGGGGCGTTCCACCAGAAACCCCGTGACGTCGGACATCGTGGGCGCTGCCGTCGACGCGGGAGCCGGATTCGGTGAGTGCCGCCAGTCTGCGGGTGTCGCGTCGCCGAGCAGATACCGCACGACGACGCGGTCGCCGGGGTAGGCGTCGGTGGGAAGACGTGCAGGGGGCAGACGTGCAGGGGGAAGACGTGCCGGATCGGGACTCGAGGGTTGCTCGCTCATCGCGTGTCCCGTCGGTGGGGGTCGATGGGTCGGGGTGCAGGTGGGTGACGAAGACGTGCG